>CAZKBD010000096.1:0-6267 GCA_964550945.1 uncultured Methanosarcinales archaeon | reverse complement strand
AGAATGCTTAAGTATATCCAAGCTGCATTTGAAAATGAATATGATTTCTTGATATTAACTGACCATGATACCACAAAACCATTTGAAATGCTGCATAGGAATAGTCGTCTTGAAGACACATTAAGTAGCCAAGGATATCATATCTCAAGAGGGGAAAATCACACAGAAATAAATTACCAAGGTAATAACTTAGCTGTTTATCGAGGACAGGAAATAAGCACTAGACAAGGACATTTGTTGGCATGGTTTATTGAACAACCAATAAAAAAAGGCAGACCAATTATTGACACCGCCAAAGATATTATATCTCAGGGCGGGATGGTTGTTGCAGCCCATCCCTATGCAATTTTGGCTATGGGAGAAAAGAACCTCAGAAGACTTCACGAAGAAGGATTATTGGATGCTTTGGAGTATAATGCAACTCAGTCTCCTAATACAAATCTTAAAGCTCTTCATTTCGCAACAGATAACGGGTTACCTGTTGTGAGTAATCCAGATGCGCATTTACCAATGAATTTAGGGGATGCATTTACAGAAATAGATAAGGGATTTTACCAAAGCGCTATAGGTGATGGATTGCCGAAAAGACTTCGTGAATACATAAGGGATCCTTCCAAAATTACTAATTTGCACTTTGGAAAAACAGATGTTGTTCAATCTTCATTAATTAGGATATTTTGGCAGTTTGCATATTTTGCAGGGCAGTACTAAGGACTATTTGCAGGCTCTTCAGATTGTTGTGATGTTATTTCAGCCTCCATTAATGATTGTTCATACATGTAATCTTTATATTTAGCTACTGAGTGCATGAGAACAGCTGTAGCTCCTGCGCCATATACTAGCCACCTTTGCTCCTTGCCCATCACAGGATCAAATGTGACTACTTGACCATTATAAACACCTAAATTTCTTGGGCGCATATCAGTAATTGGCTGTCTTAAGGCTGCTGCAGCTCTTTTTTCAAATGTCATCATCTGTATAAAAGGTATGTCTGCCTCAGCACCTGTTGTTACTTTTTTTGTAATTAGAGTCCCAGTATCTTCAAATGATTGCACAACCAAGTCAGGTTGCACCCCTTTATCAGCAAGTGTTTTAAGCGCTCTTTCTTGATCAACAAGGCTTTTTCTCCCAAAATAGTCAATTACAATACTGTTCTTTAAACTTTCATCGTGAGGTTTTAGTCTTTTCTCGAAACCTAGATTAGTTTCCCTAACTTGAACGCCATAATCTAGATCAACCCATTCGCCATTGTTCATGAATTTACTTGATTCACTTACAGGTTGCACATCTATTTGAGCCGCTATTCGTTGATTATCCATTAAGCTAGTTGCTTCATCTAATTTATCCTCAAAAGTAGCGGTTACACTCTTGGATAATTTTGCTAGATTACGTGCACTTATTAAGCTTGATACGCCAATTCCTACACCAGCAATCACAAATGGATGTTCTTCCACATTAATGCCGGATGATTCAAACAATGCTGCTGCTACAGCGTCCCCAGTACCCAGGAGAATTATATCTTTAGCAGCAGCTGTTGCTGCAGCCCTAAAGGTTGTGGTTCCTGCTGTTGCGCCAGCAGCTACAGGAATTACAGTTAAAGGGCTTATTGTCTCATCAACATATTTTGCAACTCTGGCTGCTTCTTCAGATCCTAATAACTTCATTCTAAACTCTTCTCTTTTTTCATTGAATTTTTGTTCTTGTATGCCCTTCTCAATGTCAAGAGCAGATTTAGAATATAGATTGGAATCCGCCTCCTCAACATCAAGGCCCATAATCCGTTTCATATCAGAGCCAAATTCTTCACTATTCAAAATGGCCTTAGCATTCTCCCAGTTTTCCCTGAGATAGTTTACTCCTTCCTGCCTGTCTTGCGCAGTAAGCATAGCTAGCGATCCTTGAGTTCTTCCTTTGGAACTGGATAGCTTGCCTTTTAATTCCTCTCCAGAATTAAGGCCATCTGAATCCGTAGTGTACAAGCTTGCAACTAAATATGCAAAATCAGGATTCTGTTTTGCAAATTCCACTAGATCAACTGCATTTCCATTTGCATCGAAATAAGAGCCAGATACATCATCATAACTCAGCAAAGTTTTGCCATTAAGATCTGTGATAGTGCCTTGGTCAGGATTATCTATGATCCCTCCTTTGTTGGTTAGATAATCTCTTCTTGCCCCCATGTATTCATCAAATTCTGCAGTCCCAATAGAACCTTGTAACCTTTTATCGTCTGTTATAATGTGTATAGACAGCTGGTCAGATAGTGTCTTAAGCTCTTCTTCAGAACCGCTGCTGATTATCCTGTAGGCTTCTTCCCCATTATAGCCCAAATCATTGATCATGGTATCAACAAGATTATAACCGCTCATGTACTGCTTATCTATATCGCGCATCTTTGAAACATAGCCAAGCGCTTCATCAGACATTCCCAAAGCATTAGCTGCAGCTAGAAAATAACCTCCAGAGACTGACTGAAGCAATCCAATGCCCTGGTATAAGTAAGGATTACTGCTATAGTCAATTCCAGTATCCCTGTCAAATAAAGGCGTTCTTTCATTCTCAACATCACTTAATAATTCCTCCCTAAACAAGATAGAATCCCTGATATTTTTCAAATTCCTACCAGTAATAAACCTTGGATAATCTGAATTTTCAAAGCCGTCTAGAGCACCTAATTTCCTTTTTAAATCCGCTGCCTCAGCTGATTTATCAGTAGCTGATCCGATGCTTTCAAGTTCTGTAGTATACTTTAATCTTAAATCAGCTGCCATTTTCCGGATGTTGTTTTGGATATTAATTGAATCGCTAATCCTTCCTGTGTTTGCTGAAGCGACTGCTAAATTTGACAACAGGTTGATTTTAGATTCAGAAGGGCCTGTGTCCATATAATTTCCATTGCCGTCAATATTTTCAAGATAATATAGCGATCGCCAAGCATCTGCTACTTTGCTATCAGAGATACCAAAATCAGCACTTCCCTTGATTTCATTCAACCTTATGTATGTGGCTAGCCTTAATTGCAGCTCATCTTTGGATTCCTGAACAGAGTTAAAAAGCTGATTTCTTGTTCCAATATCGTGTTTTAATGACAGATAATCCTTAACATCTGCAGGTGAGAACTGCGCTGAAAAGAACGCAAAATTATTTATGGAGGTTTCAACTTCTAAAAGATTTCGCGCATAAAATTCCTTGTCAAGACTTCTTGAGTCTAGATGCCCGATATTATCTAAAACAAAAGCAGCCTTGTAAGTGTATTTAGAGCCGCTGCCCATATTGTCAATAAAACTCTTCATCTGCTCAAAGCTTTCAACCTCATCTTTCTCATTCTGCAAAAGAGAATAAGCCTTCTGAAGCAATATTCTGTTGATTGCTGTATCCTGCTCATGTCTTTCTATGCCTCTTTGAGCAATATTGGCGACTGTCGGCAGATCAGACCCTAGATAATAATGTGTTTTTCTAGGTGACAAGCTTCTTACAGGATTGCCATCGCCTGCATCATATACCATGCCTAAATCTGGGGACATCACAAATGATGCTTGCTGGCTATCTCCCAATGTTAATGTAAAATCGTTTACCAAAGCAAATTTGTAGGGATCCTTCTCGATCTCAGCTGCTAATAATAGGCTGCCTTTATCAAGATTTAAGCTGTATTTTTCATCTTTTTTTGAGATTACAGCGGTTATCCCAAGATCTGTTATTTTTTTACCATCTGCTAGAGTAATTTCATCAACAACAAACCCCTGTTCTGCTGCTAGGTCGCCGAGCATTATTTTGTTTGTGAATATCGCGACGTCTCCTTCTTCGTCTCCGCAATAAAAATTAGATATTCCGTTTTGCTGCTTGGTGTATGTTGAAGAGTCCTTCAATCCCTGATACTTATATTGGGAAGTTTCAACAACAATACTGCCATAAGCGAATGTCTCACCATTTTGAAACCTAAATATTGAATTTACTGAATCAGAATCCTTTTCTGGCTTTGAGGTTATGTGAAAATCCTTGTAAGAAACTTCAACAGCCCCATTAGTTTGTAAAAAGTCCTCAGCGTAGATAACCATGTTATGGATATCAGGATCAAACCCAGAAGGAATTTTATTGCCTTGTGGAACAACAACTAAAGGATATCCTACTGTTGAAACTTTCAGATTGGTTAATTTATTCTCAAATGTGCTTTGTTTTCCATCGAAACTTTCTAGAACAACAGCCCCATCTTTATACTCAAATTTACCAGAAATTACTTCTGCTGTTTCACCATCTTGGATTATCTCTGCATGAGCAGATTCACCGATGACATGGATATTATTGCTTCTAACAGTTATTGATGCGCCGGAAAGTGTGACTTTATTGTCCTCAACTCTTGCGCTCTGTCCTGCTCCGGAAAATTTAACAACAGATCCATCCTCAAGCTTGTTATCCTGGCTTATTGAGCCATGCAATACCTCAATCTCATTCTGATTGCCATAAATAAATATAAAACCCCCTTCGATTGCCTTTGCTGATATTGCCTCAGCTGGAAAATGGTTTTGATCAAGCCTTGCATCACCGTTAATCAAAACTCCACTGGAATAGGAGACTCCTGAGACAGCATCCAGGCCTGAGATGGGTTTTCTATTTCCAATCTTCTCTGTAAAATAAGCGTCAGCTCTTCCTGCGCCCTTAAATCTATCAAAATCTCTAGCAAATAACTCTTCCTTTTTGCCTGTATCGATGTTACTCCAATATTTTATAGCAACATCAGGATGGCTTGAGAGCTGGTCTACAGGAACTTGGTCGATATTAGTTTCATCCCATGTTGAAGGATCTACTTGATTAAATTCTTCACAAGAAGGGTCGTTTGGGTCAGGACATTGTGCAATAGCTATCTGAGATAGAACAATCAAAACAAAAATCCACATGATAGATAATTGTCGTTTATTCATCTTTCACCATAAACTTAACATTCATACAATCTTCCGCTAGATATGTATCCTTAACACAAATATTTGATGAGTAGTCTCCAACAGTGTCAGGAAAAAATGAGATAACTCCTGTGTTAACATCAATGTTTATCATTTCATTGCCAGAATAGTATGAGAGATTATTGTTATCTGGATCACTAGCTTTTGCATTATAATCGAAATGATTTCCTTTTGCCAGAACAAAATCAGGTATAAACTCAAGTATCGGAGCAGAGTTTCCTTCAACCTTAACCGCAAAATTGAACATAAAGTAAGCTGAATCGATAGTAGAATCTTCATCATAAATTGAGTAAACAATATTCTGCTTATCATAAGGCAATAAGGTCACTTCAACATCCAAAGAGCCTAAATAGGTAAGGTCTATCGTGTTGTTATCCTTTATCCCTGAGAGGATATCATTTTTTATGTTTAAAATATGGCCAAGCCTTATAGGATAATTTGACTCGAACTTGGACAGGGTCGCTTTATAATTCGCTTTTTTGATGGTAAGGGGGTATTCGACTTCAACTGAAACATCATCGGATGCAATATTGATCTTTGGCTGGATTTCTCCGAATTCAAGCTCATAATCTGGAAATGAGTTAGAGTCAATGCATAATGGAAGGGATGCCTTGATAAACTCGGCTAGCTCCTGCTCCATAAACTCTTTTACTGGACTAACATCATTTCCTAGCTCCAAATGATAAGCAACCTGCATATTCTCTGCATTCAATATATTATCATAAGAATAGATGTAGCCTCCTTTGCTTGCAAGAAGGTATATGCCGGGAACACTGACTTCATCAATGCATGCTTGAACATAATTTTTAACAGCGCTGATATCAGATGGCTGATCCTGAGAAATCAGGTTATCAGACAGGGGCGCTGATTTGCTGTAGAACATCATATAATAAATAACTCCTATCAAGATTGCCATGACTAAAGCAAAGATTATGTAAGCAGTTATTTGAGCCTTATTTCCTTTCATTTTGGTAGCCTTTTTTTAGCAGGTATTCTATATAAGTGGATAGCTTGACTAGATTTTTATCACAATGCTTCTTTAGGGATTCATGGAGTGGTCTATCTATAGAAATGCAGATTTTATCTTTTGTTATACCAATTTTTGGCATGCTGTAAAGTATTACTAGTAATACTTTATATTTAAAGCTTTTGGTTTTGAATATTTCTTACCACTACTTTTACGCAAATTTTGTTGTTTTTCAGAGAAAGTAATGGTAATAACTCAGAATATTTGGACAAGATAATCAAAAAAATCCGACCAGTCAAATAGACTGGTGGTATGCTCGCCTTATAGGCTCGGGTCGGATTTTTT
>CAZKBD010000095.1:0-6493 GCA_964550945.1 uncultured Methanosarcinales archaeon | reverse complement strand
TTTCAGCGAAGAAGGCTCTTCAACAACTGATGGGATAACATGGATAAATGGAATGCTAAAGGCGCATTTAGGAAATCCTCCGGTCTATCTTGATGCTGAGTGCTGGGATTTTAATTGGAATGATGTGGAGGAGTATACAGACTGCTTTTTTGATTCTGGTGATTATTCAGCTTGCCTAGATTACAGCCAGAGCCTTGGTTCAGGAGATGTTGATGGTTATTCTTTTTATTATGTATGTGCTGAGAAAGAAGGTCAGGGAGGATATACTTGCTATGAAGGCACTCTAGAAAACCATAGTTTAGACACATCAAGTATACAGCTCTATAATTCATTCCTAGTGGGATTTGTTGATTGTGACAATTCCCAAACCTTGCAGGATAACGAAGCAGATGCCTCTCCTGGCTATGTAATAGACAAAAAAAGAGCGCATTGCACTGGAACAACTACTTTTGATTATCAAGGAAGGTATGGAACTGACCTCTGGGTTGCATATAAATCTACATCATGCCCTTCTGGTCAGACTTGTGATTCCAGCTTAGATGATCAGGAGGTAAGTACTAAGACAGGAACTATACCTAATCCTTGTGCATATGGTACAGATTTAGCAATATTAGAAGTCATTCCTATACAAGTTATCCCCAATGTAGATATGGTTAAAGGGAAATCGGGTTATGTAAGGGTTGTTGTTCACAATTATGGCCCCCTAAATGCTACAGGACAGGTTAATGTAACTTTTGATGGAAGTCCTCTAGTGCCTTACAACCCTGCTAATGCTACTTTGTTTATTGCTAATGGAGCTAATGAAACATTTGATTTTAGTTTTACTCCAGACAGCTTTGGTTCTAACTTAGCAATGATTGCTAATGTGGGTATAATATGAATACTAAAAAAACACAAGATAGAAATAAATACGGGAAAAGCGGAATTTTGAATATTTTTAGACCTACTAAACTAAAGATAGTTTCAGCAATAATAGTTGTAGGTATAGTTCTACTCTTTTTCTTTCAGGGAGATAACCTTTTTTGTGAGGAAACACCAGATGACGGCATTCCAAAAGGTTGGATGCTTAGTAATGAGTGTAGTATGGTTTACATATGGATTACTATTGTTCTTTATTTTTTGTTTTTACCAGTAATATTAATTGAGACAACAACCAAAGGTGTAATTAGTAACTTTTTCGATTCAGATGTATTTGTTCTGATTACCTTTTTGATAATATCTTGTCTGTATGTTTATTTCATAGTGTGCATAACCTTATTTTTAATAAGCAGGATTGGTGGAAAAATAAAAAAATGACAAGTAAAACTAAAAAGATAGTCTTGTTTATACTTTTGGTGATACTTTTAATATTTTTTACACCTCATATTATAGCTATATCTGATTCAAATCTAACAAATAATGATATAATTGGGGGGGTAGAATGAAAGAACACAATATAAATCCCAAAAGAAAAGCAAAAGGATTTTTTGTTATTATTATGGTATCTTTGTTCATTATTTTTGGTTGTAAAAACTTAACTACACAGACTACGCAGTGTAGTAGAGAACTATCTTCGCAACCTAGTTTTCATTTCAATGAAATCTCAGATTATGATTCCTTACAGATACAACTTAATTTTGATAATAAAGCTAATTCTTATGTCTTAACGATTCTTGGAAATAAGACTTATCATTATATAAGAACTTCGCCAAAAAGGGGAGAAATAATAGGGAACTTTTCGGATGAAACATTACTTTATTTACTAACAGAATTTAAAAATAATAAGTTCAATTATATGAAAGAAGAATATTGGTGTTCTCAAGCGACAGATCTAGGCTATACAAAAATAACATTAGGATTTGATAATAAAACAACATCTGTAGGTGAATATAACTCTGATGGACCCAATGAATTCCATATCTTAAAAAGACTATTACTCACCACTATAAATATTAGCGAGATGAAGTAATGAAGAAACAAATTATAAATAGACAACTGCATATAAGATACTCTAAATTTATTTTATTAGTAGTTATCATCTTTTTTTTAGCTTTCAAAGTTAATGCTTTAACAGATAGCAATTTATCAAATAATCAAATGAATGTATCAATAAATATAATCAACGATTATGATTTATCCGTCATCTTTATAAGAATTGATAATCCTCCTAATTTTGATACATATGTCAATAATGCAGTGGATTTCCTAGAGGATATATACCCTGTTAAAGATGATGGTATCACAAAGAAAATTCACTCTATCAATATTAATTCTACAGAATTTCTGAATAGTAAAGGAATATCTGTCCCTATTACAGACGATGAAACGTCTAGAAAAGCAAGTAAAGAATTTGTAAAGTATTTAGATAGGTTAGCAAAATCAAGTAAGGTTGATAAAGTGGTAGGTGTAGCACCTATTGGTTTTATAAGTAATGTTCTAAATGCCAATGGAATAGGTTATACGTACTCTTATTTATCAAGTGGAGTTTTAGTAGAAGCAAGTCACAGAGACGTAGTTGCTCATGAAATAAGTCATACAAGAGCATTTATTTTATGTGATGAATACAATAATAACACTTGGAATCATCAAAATGATAATAGGCTACTTTTTGGTTTCATTGGTGCTGGTTGTCCAAATGGTGATAGAAACGATGATGACATATTAGATAGCGAATGTCTTGGACCAGGATGCCAAACTTCAACAATTGGTACTTTAGTTGGTCAACCAAATGTTACCGAAGTAAATTACTATAACCTTATGGGCAATTTAGTCTATCCTGATGTATGGATAAGCAACGATTCTTATAATGCAGTTATTGATGGATTTGAAAAAGGATTTTTAGGTAAAACTTTACAGAAGATTATAATGTATACTGGAACATACTTTAAGAATGGAACTGTCTCAATAGATTCTTCTTATATTATAGATGATGCGTATGCTATTTCAGATGAAGAAGTGATCCCAGGTAATATAACAATAAATCTAACTAACAGTGATAATGAAGTAATTGAATCAATTAATTTCACACCCATTTTTTCTATTAATGGTAAAAATATATCAGGAAATTTAGAAACCAATTTCTCATATTTCTCTTTTTCTTTACCTTATAATGAAACTTTAAACAAATTACAATTCATTGACCAGGGCAGCATAATACATCAAAGAAATGTCACCCCAAACACCCCCATAGTCAACATAACCTACCCTCAAGGCGGCGAAAACCTACAAAATAAATTCAACATCACATGGAATGCAACAGATGCGGATGGTGACAATGTCTATTATGCTGTTTTGATAAGTGACGATGGTGGAGGAAACTACACAGCTTTAGACATAGACCTAAACCAAACTTATTATGAAATTGACCCTGATGATTATAATAATGGTAGCGATTACATTGTCAAAATTCTGGCTACTGATGGAGTTAATACCGGGAGCAACTTAAGTGGACAATTTAGTATGGAGGCAATTTCAAAACCAGATGGCGAATCTTGTACTTATGATTCAGATTGTGGGTCAAATTACTGTGATAATGATGGCGTAGGAGCTTCTGATGATTATTGGTGTTTTACCCCTTATTATACCTACTTTGATGGGCAAGAAACAAGTTACTGTGAATATTCAACTGGTTCCGGTGACCTTGATTGCGATGAAAGGCCAATCGGCTATGATCTAAATAAGTGTGTTGGTCTTTCTTATAGGGAAGAGCAATGCTCTAGTATCTGTAGCGAAACTGACGTGACATCTGTTTTTGAATGTACTGATTCTGGTTGTTCTTGTTCACAATCACTGTGTGACGGCTTAACAACTGGGAGCAATATAACAACTTGTTTATCTGGCCAAACATATTTTGCAGATAAGTGCACTTCAACTGCAGGAGGAGTAGATCGAGGAGATAACATTTGTAGAAGTTCGGGGTTCGCTGCCGGATGTACTGCAGATTCTGAATGTAATGACATAATTGCAGGGACTGGAGATTGTGATACAAGCTGTGTAAATCCATCACCAAGAATTAACTCTTTATTGGCAATACCCAATCCTCAGGGATTTGGAGAGAATGTGACACTCACAGCTAATATAACAGATGTCAATGGAACAGGCGATATTGATACAGTATTGATTGGGATTATTCCTCCAGGAGAATCAGGAACAAATTATACAATGAGTTATCTTTCAGGATATTTATGGCAGTTTAAATTCACTGATTTTACAAAGGGAATTTACTCTTATTCGGTTTATGTTAATGACTCAACAGGATTAAATGCCTCTGATTCAGGAACCTTCGACATGTTTGTTGACCTTTATGCCCATATAAAGACTTTAAAAGATGACTATAATGAGAATGAATTTTTGAATATTACAAACGCTTCAAATTCTGCTTCATCTAAACTAACCAAATTTAACAATAGCAAAACAACTGAAAACCTAACATATTATGGAAACGGGAATGCAACAAGATACTTAGATGTGGGCAGGTTTTTTACTGTGCATAATGCTATGATGGGTATTGGTGGGTTTAATTTCCCTCGCATCGAATACCAAGAGACAGCCAATGAATATCAGATTGGTGCTTGTACAAATTCTATAGACGGCAATTGGAACAGTTATTCTAATCTAGATGGGTGTGGATTTGAAATTAATTTAAACTATACAATTCAAGATGGAGCTTCTAACGATTCATTGTGGATGATTAAAATGGGGACCGCGCCAATTTGTTCTACAAATTATACAATTCCGTTTGATTGCTGGAGCGGAGATAAAATCCAATTAAAAATTAGATATCAAAATGTAGATCCCTACCTATTAAACTACTCATGCTATAACGGTGTTAATTGGGTTACTTTTGGGTGGTCTTGCGATAATTCTATTTCTGTATATGAGGAAGCTATTTATTGGAATTTCACTGATAGCTATCCTCTAAACTCCTATCTTGAAGTAGGCACACCCGATGGAATCTATGAATGGAATCGTTCTATAGAGTTTAACACTTCAGAAACAATATCTGATTTTTCATCCGCCTTGAACAATGCTCTAAATAATGGTGCTTGTGATTGTGATGATTGTTCTTTAGATGGAGATAATTGTACTATCCCTTTTGTTTTTCATTCAGACACAGCAGGATATTTGGAGTATTCAAATATCCTAATACACTATAGAGATAATGAATCCAGATTAGTAAATGACGATCCAACAAACACATCCATCTACCTCTTAATGAAAATCCAGTACTGGGATGGAAATGACTGGATAGACGAAACAACAATTCAAGATGACAGCTCACCAAGAAGGATACAACCAGGAGAAGATAATCAGTTAAAACTAGATTCCATCTGGAATCCAAATGCATGGAACACTTCAACAAATACTCATGGCTCTGGAACTTATCGGGCTTATATTGCAGCAACTGATGAAAGCGATGGTATACTAAAGAATAAAGACGGGACAGATATTGTTGATAGTTATAACTTTAGTGCGTATTTAGTAGCCGGTTGTGGAAACACAGTAAGTAATAACAGAGTGCTAGAAGAAGACCTCTTAAACTGCACTGGTGATGGCCTCATTATTGGAGCAAACAACATAACCCTTGACTGCAATGGCCATTTAATTACAGGCGACAGCTCTGGAACTGAAGACTTTGGCGTTTACCTTAAGGATAAATCTCAAGTAACTATCAAGAATTGCAATATTTCTGGTTTTGGCGGCGGGATCATGTTAGACAATAGCAGCTTTAACAGCTTAATTGGGAACACTCTTCATAATAACAGCCCAGGAATTGCAGTGTTTATGTCTTCTTCAGGAAATATCATATCCAACAATACTGCCCGCAACAATAGTTTTGCTGGAATCATGTCATCTTTGAATTTTAATAATACCTTCACTGGTAATCATATAATCAAGAATAGTAATTTTGGGCTATACTTATTTGGCTCAAGCAATAATACCATCTGGAATAACAATTTTACAGATAATGTTAATAACTCTCTTGAGGTTATGTGCACCAATAACAGATGGAATCTCAGCACAATAGGCAATTATTGGAGCGATTTTGAAAACAACTCAGGCTATCCTTTTTATTATAAAATCTACAATCTTTCTGGTGATGGCAATGGCATTGACTGGCATCCTTTTGGAAAAGCTAACTTTTCAGACCCAAACAAATTCGTAATCCAAAACACTACGGGAGGAACTGTAGCATGGTTAGGTGATTATGGCAATATTGTTCTAAAAGGAACATGCACTGCAGGAACTTGCACTGCTCCTGACAATTCCTATATCTTCAAAGACTCTTCTGGAAATGAGGTTGCCCATATAGACCAAAATGGCAACCTCTGCATAGAAACAGGAGATTGTTCTGATGATTCAGCTAACTGCAACAATCCAACAGGAGACTCTTTCCTTGTCAAAGATGAATCTGACTTAATTGTCAGCTATATTGATGGAAATGGGGATTTGTGTTTAACTGGGAGTTTAATAGAAAATGGAAATCCGTAAAAAACTTTTTAGTTTTTTACGC
>CAZKBD010000094.1:0-6656 GCA_964550945.1 uncultured Methanosarcinales archaeon | reverse complement strand
TAAACGTTCACTGTAATGAACAAAAGTATAAATATCTGCTTTATTCTTTGTTCCAATCATGGACTTTAAGAAGATCATTTTAAGAAAGCTCTTTAGAAGAAGGGTTATAGGGGGAAAACACACGGCAATAGAACATTTAACAAAAGGCCTGCCTAAACATGTGATTGGAGAGGCAAAAAATGCAGTCAATGAGCTAATAAAAGAGGGATTAGTTTTGTCAAAGCCAACTTCCTATGGATTGCAGGTTAGCTTAAATCCAGAAAAAATTGATGAGATTTCTAGAATTGTTGAAGAGTAAATAGCTATTTCTGTTGAATTGTATGTGCGAAGTTTAGCGCAATATTCCCTAACTATATCACATTAAAATGAATATCTTTTCTATCAATATTTCCAGCAGCATCTTGGCTGGTGAGGGTTAGATTGTGGAATCCTATTCCGAAATATTGTGTTTTTTTGCTATTATAGCCATACCCGTCACAACCCGAACAAAGAGTTTTAGAATACGGATATTTTACTGCATTGTCAATGTACTTTAGGTTTGCTTTGTCTGTTAAAGTTAAATTTAATGGAACATTTCTTGGATATGTTGAGCCATTTTTAGGCTGGTTTATTGTTATGTAGCTAGGGGTTGTATCAACTAATAGGGTTATTGGTTTGGACATTATGCTGCGCACAGGATCAATTAACTCAAAAGTATAGTTAATCTTTTTGCCATCATAATTGTTTAAATTAACTGTCAAAGTGCATTGTTTATTTGTGCCTGATGGACAATTAGTTGTTCCAATCACATTATCTCCATAATAAAGATTTATCTGTTCCAAATTAGCTTCCGTATAATAAACTGAGAAGTTACCAGTTGCGTAGCCTGATGTAGGCTCTCTTCTTATTATTCTTGGATATATTGAATCTATAAAGAAAGTCACATTCTTGGTATCTAAGTTGCCTGCCTTGTCAATTGCGCTGATTGTTAGATTATAAAATCCGTCTTTAGAAAAAGTTATATTTTTTTTGTATAAACTGCAATAGGAACATATATCTTTGGTTTCGGGTTTCTTTTGGCTATTATTTACATAGTTTATTTCTGCATTTTCTGTCACGCTTAAATCAAATAAAACCTTTTTTGAATCATATATATCTTTAAAGGGGGTGTTAATGGTTAATACTGGCCTTGTAAGGTCAACATCAAGAGAGTATTTTCCTGACTTAGCCTTATTGCCAGAGCTGTCTTGTATTTCAAAGAAGTATTCAATCTTTTTTCCGTCAAATTCGGATAAGTTAAGCTCAATTATGCATGTTTTTCTTTTTCCGCTAGGGCAATTAGTATTGTTCTTTGTAAAATTAATTGCTGCTCCTTTTTCTTTGTAGTAAATTCTTGCGAGAGCCATATTGTTTTCATCATATCGTACAGAGAAAGTGCCATTTGCATAGCCCATTGTGGGGCTCGTGCTTGTTATTTTTGGAAAAGTTGAATCCACAAGGAAGTTAACTGAAGCATTATACATTTTATCTTTGTTAATAGCTGTAACAGTTAGATTGTATTTTCCATCATTAAGATTCAGAGATTTATTGTAAAAAGAACAGTTGCTGCAGAGTTTGTAACCTTTGTTATTCAAGGAATAATTAATCTGCTTCATTAAATCTGAAGCCTTAACAGTTAAAGGTATGTTTCTTGTAGAATAATTAAATGGCTTTGGAGATAAGATTGTTAGATTAAAACTATTGTTACATGGAGTTCCATTTGTCTTGTTTCTCGTCCTTCCTGTATCTGTCCATTTTGTCTGATTAAGAGTATAATTACATCCGCTTTGCCCACAGCCATAATCCCTATATTCTTGTTTTAACTGTTCTTTCTCTGTGCATTCTCCAGTTACAACCCATGTTACATTTGTGGTATTATACCATCTATCCTGAGTATTACAATTCTGGGTTAAATAATTGCATCCGCATGTCGAGTTACAGTTTCCACTATGATAATAGATTTGACCTATACATTTGTTTGCACAATTTCCATTAGTTACGCATTGAGCTCCGCAAGATATATTGCATGTGTGAGTTAAATTTCTTGTTCCAGTTGCGCATGAGTCAGTTGATTCATTACAACTAGAGATGAAACCAACAAAATAATCAAAGGTAAATGGATTGTTGTCTGGATTATTATTGCAAGTTGAAATTCCTACTAGGTGATTAGCAGAGCAGTTTATCGGTGTGCTAGTTTGGCAGCCTAGCAAAGCATTGCATGTTTCTTGGCCATCGCAATATAGGTCATTATTGCAGACCGTATTGTTTGTTATATGGCTGCAGATGTCAGTTGATTCATTACAGGAATCTTGAGTACAGCTAATGTTATCAGCACAATTGATTGGTGTTCCTGCTTGGCAGCCTAATACACCATTACAAGTCTCTTGTCCATTACAGAATGCTCCATCATTACAAAGGGCATTTCCAGTTTCATCAGTTAATCCGTCACAATCATTATCAACCCCGTCGCATAATTCAGGATAAGGAATACACCCCTCAATGATGGTCATTGAAACTGGGTACATTATTGATAAAGTTCTGTACAGGGTTCTATCACCTGGTTTCCCTATCCACCACCCACCAGTTAAATACAAGGTAGCCCATTTATCACCTAAAGGTAAATCTTTTGGGACATTTATATCCAAGACCATTTTTTCCGTTCCCCTAAAAAAATTCGGTGGCTCTTCAACTTCAGCCCAATCCCAACCTATATTATCCAATAGAAATAAACTAATATTAAATGGATACTCATCATAATAGAAACCATCGGCAAAAACAACTATGGTCCAATTGCCAGAAGTTGCCGATGTTGGAATATAATGATACGCCAATAAACTTTTGCTAAACTCATTATAAACGTAATCAACAAAAACCCCATCAGCATCAAATAAATAGGCTCCAATTCTATAAACAAAAGAATCATCTTTTAATGATATCTGACTTTTTATATAATTACCTCCATTTATGTATTCTGGAGGCACATAGAAGTTGTAGTATCTGTAAGAATAGATAAATGGTCCAAGATTATTGTCATCTATATCCGAGTTTGGAGCAACGCTTAGGGGGCTTTCTCTCCAAATAGTTTTTTCAACTGAGAGATCTAAATCATAATTCAGTGTGTTGGTAACATTTATTGTTTGGTTGGTTTGCTCTCCTCGTTTCAAAGTCAACCATACATAATCAGGGTCAAATATTATACTTGGAATTTCAACATCACCTGAAAAAAGTATTCCATCTTCTGAAACGTATTCTGACTCCACAACTACTGTCCAATCCCCACTCATAGGCTGATAGACAAAGGCAGATTCAAATGTACCTTCATAATCTCTAGAATCGTGCAACTTTCCATTTGGATCATATAAAAACAACCTTACATCATTCAAGTATGGGGCCCCAGATGGGACCCACCAATCAACAAATACATTAAAAAAAGGAATGTTGTCTGGTATTGTAAATGAATACGCCTTTCTGTCTAAATCCTTACAAAAAAAACCATCAAATGAGGCGTAAGACTTTGTAGAACTTCCAGGACTACTCCACCCCCCTCCACTGCTTCCTCCTGAACACGGATTGGAAATGGATGAATGACTCATAAAGCCGCTGAAATTTATTGATTTTGATACTATTATCGAAGTAGGGATAGTAGTGGAATCATTATCATCTTGTGAGGACAACCTAATTTTGCCAGAATAAAATCCTGATTCTGCACCACCTGAATCAATGATTAGTCTCTCTGTTGTACCATCATAGTTAAACCAATCCCATTTAATTAGGCTCGACAAATCAAGCTGACCATCCACATTGGCTGTTCCACTAAGCCCACAACATAAATAAACATACAAACGCCAAGTCCCTTCCGATGGGTTATTGACCAAAATTGATTCGTGGTCACTAACTCCGTATGACCCACCATAATAATCCCCAGAAGGCCCATATAAATGCATATCCACATCATGTGCGCTGTCACTCCAGTTAATTTGCACTACATATCTAATAGTATCTGCAGGAATTGTGAAATTATACCAAAACCCCCTCTTCTCATTTACTTCTCCTGAGAATTCTTCAGCCATTGTAGAGTTAAGTTCATCCTTAAAAGCTAATAGCTTAGGATTTCTTATAGAAGTGTCTAATCCAATTTTTTTTATTTCATTATCTTTTAAAATTAAACTAAACATAGAAGGAGATGCCAACAGCTTTGAATTGGATACTTCATCATAAGCTTTAACCATATTTATAATTCCAGCCCCTTGTCTGAAAACACTTTCACCTGCAAGATTACTTGCTGTATTCATCAATATTTCCTTTATTTCCTTTGGTGTTAATGAACTATCCATCTGCTTAAGCAAAGCTGCAACACCAGCAACATGAGGTGTAGCCATAGATGTCCCACTTAAAGAAACATAACCATTAATAGGTGAATAACCTAGTTCAGTATCAACAGCTTGAGGAGCAATTATATCTTTCCCGGGGGCAAGCACTTCAGGTTTTATTCTACCATCAGCTGTTGGTCCTTGACTGCTAAAATCGGCTATATATGGATCATAAGCGTATTTTGAAGATGCTCCAACAGTAATAATTTTATCTGCACATCCTGGAGAACCTAAAGTCTCTCTACCCCAATAACCAGAGTTACCAGCAGCAACTACAACAGTTACGCCCATATCAGAAGCTTTTTCAACTGCTTCTGATAATGGATCATTTCCATCACAAATATTTTCCCCACCACCGAGACTCATTGAGATTATATCTACGTCACTAAGAACAGCCCACTCTATGCCCGCAATTATTCCTGAATCGTAACCATTACCATAGTCAGACAATACTTTTCCATTTAATAATTTTGCTCCCGGTGCAACTCCTTTAAATGTATCTTGTTGGTTATCCCAATCCAAATCGTAACCTACTTTTACAGATTTTAAGTTACTAGGTATATCAAACAAGAGGTCATATGAATAATCATAATAACAATAATCACCCCAGCTATAACTATAGCAGGTTTTTTCTGTTTTGCCAAAATGAGTATTATTAGAGGCAACTAACTGGTCTGATTTTGTATTAAAATTACCATCCATATCCAAGAAAATTATTGGTTCAGGTATACTTTGAAATTGATATGAAAAATCAAGATTGTCGGATTGCTTATCGGTAATATAAATTTTTACATAATTATCCTTATCAGTAAGAATACAATATGTGTGGTATTGGTAGATATATCCATAGTATCCATAACTTTCGGGACTTTCAGAGCAAGTTACAGTATCTATTGAGTTCTCACCCATGTCTATGATTCGTGCATACATTATCATCGAATGATTATAAAAACCTAGGTCTCTATAATACCCTTTGTCTGACACTGATAAAGTTTCAAAATCAAAATAGTTATCAGGATAACTGCTATTTAATGATACATTACCTTCTGATGGTGGCGAATCAAGAATAAGAATATTATATTTGTTGCTTTGGTCATCCCACAAAAAACGGAATGATTCTTTTCCCACATGATAATTGTTTGGAGAGAAAGGTAAATTAGATAAGCCAGATGTGTAAGTGGATGACGTATCAATATGCTTAACTGAGCCTGCTCCAGTTCCAGTAGCAATACCAGCAACATGGGTTCCATGGCCATTCCCATCTTTGGTCTTAAGTTCTCCATCAAATAAAGTAAAATCCCTTTTAGAGATAACTTTGCCCTTTAAGTCAGGATGAGTATCGTCGATTCCGGTGTCTAATATTGCTATTTTCACACCTGATCCATCTATTCCTAAATCCCACATAAAAGGTGCACTAATAAATTTAGTACTCTCGTAAAGTTGCGGTTTTAATTCACTATTTCCTTCTATGTTCTGCATATTTGGTTTTCTGTACAGGTTATAAATCTTTTTTTCAAAATTTATATCTGGTTGGGGTAGTTGTATCTTCCTATCAAGGTATATCTGCTTTACATATTCATTCGATGCTAATGATTCAAAAAAGTTCGAGGAAATATCAACAGCTATAGCATCTATCAACTCAAAAGAGAACTTGATATTAGCACCATTTCTGTTTAGATAAGAAGATAATTTAAACATATCTTCTCTTCGGTATAGGGTTATGATTACTGGAATTTTATCTTGGCTTAATGTTTGAACGCTCGTCGCTTTTACACCTGAGGTATGAGACCTCTTTTGTGATTCATTCTGCAGATATGAAACAAGCGAATAATCAAATTTATTTTTTGATTCTTTATTGGTTAAAGAATTGTCTGCAAAAACACTAAAGCTCATAATAAAAATCAATAAACCGACCACCAACAAATGCACAGAAATATATCTTGCACATTTACTTTTTTTAATCTCCATACTTATCAAATCTCCCTACCAATTATGTAGTTCTCAATTGTCTGATTACATATGCTAATTATGGTTACACAAGAATGATCTTTTTCAACAAAACCAAGTTCAGCAATCTGCCTTAAAGTCTTATTAGAAGTCCTGATTCTATTGTCTAAGACACTGCTCACCAATTTTTTCAAACCCCCATTAAAACAATTAAAACATCCCCAATAATTGCTTAGTTATAGACGGAACTATATAAAACTTTCTCAAATTAGACTTTTGCGTTTTTTACAAAAACCTGTTCATTAAGTATTTTCTTTAAAT
>CAZKBD010000093.1:0-6824 GCA_964550945.1 uncultured Methanosarcinales archaeon | reverse complement strand
AGTTGACGAGTAGCGAAGGCGGGAGGGGATTATAAGGGGCGTCCCCTTATTTCATGTATGCACCATAAGCACCATTTCCAATAACATCATTATCTGTGATAGTACTATTAAAACATGATATTAAATAGATTCCATAATCATTACCACTAAGTTTGTTACTAGTTATACTATTATTATTACAGGACTCTAAAATAATTCCATTATCATTATTGTTTATAGTATTGTTGATTATGTTATTATTATTAGAATATGGCACACTAATTCCATAGTAAAAATCAGACAAGACACAATTCTTGATAGTGATTCCATTTGAATTATTAAGAAAAATACCATAATCAGGTTCAGAAGCATCACCATCAATCGAATGACCAGCACAATCAAGAGTGATACCATCAGAACCAATAACTAGCCCATGACTAGGGCAGTTTGTAAGATCATTAGTTAGAACAGTATTCTCAGTTATTGAATCTCCGCAACTAAATTCGCCACAATCAGAATCATTACTATCAACATCCCCATCACAATCATTATCATAACCATCACTGCAAGCACTCTCTGTTGCTTCTGCATTTGAAGCAAATTTCCAAGCTCCAGAATTAGGCTTATAACATATGTTGTTTGGTGTTTCATCTTCATTGGTAATTAAACTGTGAAAGTAGTCACATTCGTAATTAGCAGAGCAGGTTATTGATTGTTGATCACAGCATGTTGAATAAGACGAACAAACACTTGTGCAAGAACTAGATGTCGCTTCTGACTCTTTTAAAGTGCCATCACTTCCGCTGGTATCGTCATCGCTGTCACAATCCAAACTTGTACAGGAACCATAACAACATTCATCAGTAGACGTGCTTTCATCGCCAGGGCTTTTGCTGTTGCAGAAAGTTGAGGCTATGCATCCAGCAGCAAAAGCTGATGACCTGCAAATATTGTCTCCCCTGTCTTCTCCGCCAGCTGTTGATGTGCATTTATCTGCAAAATAAGATGTTGCTCCATAAGTGCACTTACTAATATTGTTCCCTGCAGTTAATCCGTCACATTCTGAAGCAGTACATGAGCAACCTGAATCAGTGCATTCAAAAATACTTTTATCAGAAATAACGCAAGTATCTGAACAAGTATCTTCTTTGTATGTTGCTCCAGTCTTGTCACAAGTGTTTAAATCTTCATTTCTCTTTTCATCACACCAGTCATCATTAGCTGTTCTTGCTTTCTCTTCACATTTATGATCTTGGTTGTCATAATAAGTGCTTTCTACAGAAAACCACTTGTAATCATCACTCCAACCCACACCATCATTATCGCAGTAGTTTGACTGGCATTCGCCATTAGATGTGCAAGATTCACCATCTGACTTTAAACTTCCTATTGTAAAATAAACATAACTACTCTGCCCCATATTTCCTGATGTGTCATTGCCATAAATAATGATATTATGATTTCCATTGGATATGTTCATTAAAGTTTTATTTCTTGGATTATCCAGATACCACCACATTGCATCCTCATAAACATAAGATGATGATGCTCCTCCACCTATTCCTCCACCTCCTAGTGTTGTCCAATTTGAACCATCCCAACAAAGAAATAGATTACCAAATGGAGGTGTAGTTCCTCTAGATTGAATTTTGAACTGCATTATTCCTTGATTCCAGCAATTGCTCCCTATTGTTAGATTAAATGCTCCACTATTGTTTTTTATTTGCCACAAACTTGAAGGCTGAGCGCTTAGGGGTTTTGTATAATTAATGTATAGATACCCTATAAGAGCACCAAAACCATAAGTATTCCAATTTCCATCATAAACATTTCCACAAGTATAAGTACTGTCCCATGTTTCGGCACAATGACTAGAATCAGCATTTTCTTGATAACTCCATTCAGGCTCGCAGATACTCGTATCATTAGCTCCATTATCCAATCTGTATGCACACCAGCTTAATGTTTCATTTGCTGACCAGTTTAGATCTACTGAACTTGTTGAATATTCGGTGTTATTGGTGGGGGATAAAATAGTTATTGAAGGAGGGGTTGTATCTGGTGAAGTTATATCTATTGAGCTGGAATCAGAAGCATCATAAATTTCATCATAAGAAGATGAAGTAACATCAACATCAAAATTCTTTATGCCTTCTTGTGATGAGTTAACTGTCCAAATAGCAGTTTCAGGAGAGCCATCAATTATTGTACCTAGAGACTGTGGATTTGAACCAGAAATGATTGTTAATCCAGAAGGTAAGTTCACAGTTACACTCACACTATGAGCATTTAAATCCCCAGTTGGCGTTACCTGAGCGGTGATATTAAAAAGTTGTCCAATTTGTTTGGTACTTGGGTTCGAGATGGATGCACTTATAGTTGGTGGAGTTATTGTGTAATCTGCATCTTCTTCTGTTGCAATAGCAAAGTTTTCATAACCACCCCATGTATCATCAGCTTTAACTTTTATAACAACAGAGTCATAATTATCATCTGATACAACCTGTTGTACATTCTCTTTGTCCTCATCTGAACTATCACCCTCAGATCCATCGGATTCATCGTATAAATATAGGTCAATATTCTCTAAATCATACACATCCGTATAGTTATTTTCGCCTTCATCATAGCCTATATGCCTTCTCCACACTAAAGTAGCTTTACCCCCTTCTTCGGAATCATCTATTTGATAAAAGATAGGGACGTCGTCTTCAAATTCATCTTCATAACGCGTATCATCCATATGTGAATGAGCACGCCATAATTGAACATAACCCCAACCATAGGTGTCATCCCACCCTGTTGTGCCCCAGTCGTCAGCTGTATTGATTAGCAAGGCTTTAGTTTCTAATGCAGTTAAACCATAGTCCATAAACCATGCTGCAGCTGCAGAAATGTGAGGGGTTGCCATACTTGTTCCACTATAAGAAACAAAATCGGCTTGACCTTCCCAGTATGCATTTGTTGACATAATATTAGTTCCAGGTGCAGCAATATCTGGTTTTTTTCTCCCATCAGCAGTGGGACCCCTACTGCTACTAGTTGCAATCGTATCACCCGTTCTTGTAATACTTCCTTGATCATCCATGTTAGCAACCGTCATACAGTTATAAGCATCTGCTGGATGACGAAGAGTCTCTGAACCTGAGCCTTCATTACCCGCGGCTAGAACAATCAAAACATCTAAATTATCGGCAATTGCATCGACAAAATGTGTGAGTTCTCCTTCCCCGTTAGCTTCTACACCATCATCAGATGTTTTCCATCCATGACTTATACTAATTACATCTGCATATTCTTCGTAAGCGGACCAATCAATCGCATTTTCAAAATCGTCCTTTTCCGAACCTAATGCACCAGAAAATTTTCCATTTATCATAGTATTGACGTCATACATTACTCCTTTGTAAGTGTTGTCTGATGATGATACAATTCCTGCAACATGAGTTCCATGGTACCCACTATCATCAGTTGTGCTGTCATCACAAATTCCATTATCATTGTGATCATACCAACATTCTTCGTACCATTCCCTAGGAGTCGAGCCATCTGATAGATTGATTAAAGCAGGATGACTGGTATCAACTCCCGTATCAATAACAGCTACGTAAGAAAGAGGCGCCGGTCCTGGTGCTGGATAGTTATTATCATCCCATAAAAGATCAGCATATATTGCCTCCGGACTAACATCCAGACAGGATGTGTTTTCAAATGGTACATTAAGATACATTGAAGCAATTTCATTATTATTTATTAAATCTTCTACCACCCACATGTTAATTTTTACTGTCATCATATTATAAGACTTTAATTGATTTATAATCACCCCTCCCCTACTTTCAATATAATCTACAAAAGGCTGTTGTTCTTGTAAAATCCCTACGGTAAGTGTTTGTCTGATATCATTTCTGGCCGTTTTTTCAATATTTTTAATTTCTTTGGTATGATTAAATATTGCTACTAAATCGTATTCATCAATTCTCACGGCAATGGGGTTGTTTTCCTCTTCTTTAGTTTTGTTTAGTTTATACTTTTGAAGGATATTTTTGATAGAATTCCTGTGACTTTCCGTTTGTTCGTTATATCTTTTTTGGATATCTCGAATTAAATTGTCCTGAACCTGATTACTAAAATATATATCCACAGTTATTGGATTATCTGGATCAATTCCTCCAAGAAGATATTCAACGATAGTGTCTCTTAAATTTTTATCAATATTTACTTTTACTTCTAAATCTTCAATTGGTTTTCCGGTCTTATCTATTTGCGTTTCATTTTTAATAATTTCATTAATTTTAGTATCAATAATATTTACACTAATTTCATCGCTGGCTGCTATGGAATTAGTATCTGAAGCAAAAAAGTTAATTGTTCTTAAACCAATAAAATTAAGGAAGGGAACTAAGGTTATAAAATTATTATTAATTAGAACATTAATATCATCTGGCTGGGAACTGGAATAACTTAATGCATCATTATCTTCATCATAGAAATGCTCGTCTAAATTAATTGTTACATTTTTATTTTTTTCTATCTCAATATTAGTTAATTCTGAGTCCCATATTGGTTCGTGATTTGTTGGTATTACTTCACCAGACTCTCCTGCTTCTTCTCCTATTTCGTTAGTCTCGTTATCTACAGTTTGGATAGAGATATTGTTTGATTCATTGTCATGTGATTTGGATAAAGGTAACAAAAGGGTATTTATAATAATGAATAATAATATCAATAAACTAAATTTCTTTATCTTGGTAATCCTAACTCGCCTCTTTTTTTATTTAACTAGTTGTTCTATATATTATCTAATTTCAAACTCGTTTGAGTATACAGATTGCCAACCAAAATATTCGGGTTGCCAATCGTTAACTGCCTCCACTAAATAGTCGAATCTGACCCTATACAAACCTGTTGGAGCTGGATACCACAAAAAGGACAGCATTTCACCTGATTTGAATTCCCTCGGAGGACTTTCTATGGTAGCAGTACAAGCAAATACTTGATTTTGGTCCAAATATTCTTCCCAATCACTATTTTCTTTTTTTTCTATATAGATATATTTATGTGCTTTACCGCTACAACCGCCATAATAGATAGCGGAGAATAAATTGTTGATCACAGTAATATTGATTGTTTCATTGAGATTGTATGCTACATTATTAGTTGAAACCATTAGTTTTGATTCATTAATGCTCTCATTTACCCCTATAGATTCATTCTCCTTAATTGTTTCATTAATCTCGGGCTCTGTTGGTTTTTCTTCCCCAACTTGTCTAACAATACACAAAACCTGCCTATCGTCAGCTTTAATCCAAGACGTAATCTTTATTTCATCTTCTTTCACAATAGCTTTATACATATCAGTTGGTGTTACCTGTTTTTGACACATAGTATTAATCTCTGTGATACTACTTTTTATCTCTTCTTCACTCCAGTAGGTTATAACAATATTTGCATTAGGATTTTCACTAAGAACTTCCTGTATCTGGGGGATAGTTTTCACAAAAGATTCAATGTCACTGTTTGAGCACCCATTAATTAGACATAGAGCAACGATTAATACAATAACAATAAATAATATAGTTTTATTCATACAACCCCCGTTTCCTATGGAGTCTGCCTCTTTATTTAAACTTTTGTTATAACTCAAGAGGAAACCCTGATATCCCCAGTGGTAAACTACAAGTTATATAAACTATATTAAAAGCTACTCAGAACATTCACAGCCACATTCAAGAAACTCAATAATCTCTTTTGAAGCTTCTGCTATTGCCTTGAGGTTTTCGTTTTCCTAATTCTTTGCTCCTTTTTGCAGCAGCTTCAATTGTTTTCATCAATATCTCCTTGACATCTGAATTTTCCAAAACATCCCTTCCAGCAACTGTTGTCCCATTTGGAGAGCTTACCATATCAACCAGCTCTTTAGGAGTTATTCCTTTTTCCTGCAGTAATCTGCCAGTTCCAATAGCAGTCTGATAAGCTAGTTCTTGAGCAACATCTTCTTTAAGCCCTTCTTTCTTTGCTCCTTCAATCATCCACTCAAGCAATCGCGCAATAAACGCAGGCCCAGAGCCGCTTAAAGCAGTAACTGCATCCAGCATATCTTCATTTAAGTAGAATGCTTTGCCTGACGAGTTTAGTATCTCTTCGACTATCAAAACATCTTCTTGTTTTGCTTTGGTTCCTTTGCTGAATCCAGCAGCCATCTCTCCTACTAAGCAAGGCGTATTAGGCATTACCCTTATAACTCGAGCTTTTTTTAGTTTGGATTCAAGATGCTTGATTGTAATGCCTGCTGCAATAGAAACTATGAGCTTGTTAGTTTCTTTAATCTCTTCTAGGACACTGTTGATAATCTGAGGCTTGACTGCTAAAACAACGATATCTGAACTATGGATAACCTCTTTGTTGTTTTTTGTGATATTTATCTTGTGTTTAGTTTTGATATATTCTAATCTTTTGCCATCAACATCACTGGCAATCATGCTTTTAGAAAGCTTGCTCTTCAAAATAGCTGAAATCAATGCTTCAGCCATCTTCCCTGCTCCGATAAATCCGATATTGTATTTCATTTTAATTATAGCAAAGGCAACAAATTTTTGAACATGAATATTGCCTTTGCTTATTACGAAGAGCAAACAAATATTTGATAATTATTTGCTCTGAGTATAACCCTTAGCTCACTCTTTATATAAAGTTTTTTATTTCCAGAATCAATTAAAGAGTAACAACTAGAAACAGATTCAAAAACCCGGAATAAAATCACTTTGGTGCATTTTATATTGAGAAATAGGGATTTTGGGACAGGATTGATTTGTTATAATCTAAGCAAATTGTGCCATATTGCT
>CAZKBD010000092.1:0-6946 GCA_964550945.1 uncultured Methanosarcinales archaeon | reverse complement strand
ATATATGAAAAAGCAATTTAAGGTATCGAAGGGAAATAATAAAGGGATAACACAGAAATTTTGATTTCCAAAACCTTTAAATACACTTGTGGATTTTATTCTTAGTATGCCTTGTGAAGCAAAAGAAGAGTGCGGTGTAGCTGCTGTTTTCCTGAAAGAGGATGGCGAATCCGCAAACAAAGCCTTATTCTATCTTTACAGATTGCTATTGAATTTGCAAAATCGCGGCCAGTTAAGTGTAGGCATAACAACTTACAATAAAAACAGGCCTGAACTGATTGATACATACAAGGACTTAGGCACGGTCAATGAAGTTTTCAAGACAAGCGATAAGCTTCAAAGCATTAATATCTTCAAAAAATATGCAGGCAATAAAGGCATTGGCCATGTCAGATATGCTACTTTCGGCGCAGATGATAAGGGCTATGCCCAGCCATTTGAGAGGCATCATGGAAGATTGTGGAAGTGGTTCTCATTCTGTTTTAACGGAAATCTTGTGAATTATACTGAGTTAAGAAGCGCCTTACTCGCTAAAAAAGATTACCATATGACTCTTAACACAGATACAGAGATAATAATGCATTATACTGCCAGAGAATTGATGGGAGGCATAAAGCCAAATTTAGTCAGGGTCTTCTCTAATCTTAGCAAGAAATTCGACGGCGCTTATAATATCGCATTCATAAATGGCTATGGTGATATGATTATTTGCCGAGATCCATACGGGTTTAGGCCATTAAGCTATTGTATACACGAGGGCAACTTGTTTGTTGCGTCTGAAAGCAACGCATTGGATAATTGCAGCTTGCATAATTACAAGCCGCTAGAACCCGGAAATATTATTGTTGTTAAAAATGGCAATATAGAAATCCAGAAGTTTGCCCAATCTGAAAGAATTGCCCACTGCATGTTTGAGTGGGTCTATTTTTCCAATGTAAGCTCTATTTTGGATGGCCAGTCAGTCTATGTTGCCAGAACAAATCTTGGAAAAGAATTGGCGAAATTAGAAACTGAAAAGATAACCAAGGATCATATTGTGGTTCCTGTTCCAGACACAGCAAAAGCAGCAGGCGATGCAATGGCTTATGAGCTTGGAATACCTTCAATGGAAGGCCTTATCAGGAACAGATATGTCGGAAGAACATTTATTGAAAGCACTGGCCGCGAAGACAGGATTCAAAATAAGTATACAGCATTGCGGACTATACTAAAAAATAAAAAGGTTATCCTTGTGGATGACAGCATTGTCAGGGGATCAACAACAAAGCAGATTGTGAGGTATATCAAAAATGTAGGCGGCGCAAAAGAGGTTCATGTAAGGGTCTCATGCCCTCCGATTAGGGGGCCATGCTTCTATGGGATAGACATGTCTACTATTGGCGAATTGCTAATCCCAAGATACAACAAAAATATCGAAAAAGAACTCTCTGAAAAAGATATGGAAAGTATTGCTCATGACCTTGGTGCTGATTCTATCATGTATAACACCATCCCTGGCCTTGTAAGATCAATTGGTTTACCTGAAAGCAAGTTATGCATGGCTTGCCTTAATGGTGATTATCCCACACCATGCGGTAAAAAACTATTTAAGAATGCTGAAGATAATTTTATTAAAGGAAAAAAGGAAGAAAAACGGAGTTATGAGTGCTGAATTTGTTTAATAAAATCCTTTAATTTCTCTTTGTATTGCTCGTTCATTACTTCTTTTGTTGTAAGCGTTAAGGTTGCTGTTGGCTTTATTGAGAGCTTTTCCATTTCTTCAAATGCTCTTTTATCTCCAGAGCCGCCCATTGTGCAGAAGAATGCTGCTTTTTTAAATTTGTTTTCAGTAAGATATGCCCTTATTGCAGGAATAGTATTCCATGACCATATTGGCGTTCCAACAACGACTAAATCGTAATTAGCCGGGTTTTTCTTTATTGGCTTTATTTTGGTTAGTTTCCTTAGTGTTGCGTCTCTTCCTCCTGAGAGATACCCAATAACTCCTCTTCTGTCTTTTGTGTCTATTACCTCTTCTATATCGCACTTTAATTGTTTTGAAATAGCTTCAGCAACCTTTTTTGTTGTGCCTGTTCTTGAATAGTACGCTACAAGAATTTTCATTTTAAGTAAAACATCCTTTTGTGTTCTGGGAATTTTTCTATCGCATACCTTAACATTGTTCGCGGCATATATTGGTGGTGCTTCTTTAAGAATTTTTCTTCAGTTGCTAAGTCTTTTTTTCCTATTTCCCTTAACATCCAGCCAACTGCCTTGTGGATTAAATCATGCTTGTCGCTTAATAATGTTTCTGCGATTTTAGTGGAATCATCAAATTTGCCGGCCCTTATAAAAGCAAAAGTGGACATTACAGCTATTCTTCTTTCCCATAAGTTGTTTGAGTTGGATAGTTTGTAAAGAGTGCTCTTTGGCTTTTCCAGCAAATAGTCGCCTAAAATCTTCGGAGCAGAAAGATCAACCAAATCCCAGTTGTTTATGTTTTTCGTATTTTTTAAATAAAATTCAATTATTTCTTTTTTATTACTGGTTTTTTTGTATTGATGGATCAGTATAAACAAAGCGATTAACCGTTGTTCATGAATTTTGGTGGATAATAGTTTTTGTATATCTGATAAGGGTAAGTTATTATATTTTTTTGATATTTTTCTCTGCTCAGGAACCATAATTCCAAGAAAGATATCCCCTTCTCCGTAGTCTCCTTTACCAGTTTTAAAGAATCTTTGAAGCAGTTTGGCTTTTTTTGGGTTTTTTAGTTTTTGGAGGTCTGATCTTAGCTGGGATAACATAAAACATCACTCATACTCAATAGTTCCTGGCGGCTTCTGAGTTATGTCGTAGACAACTCTGTTGACTCCATTTACTTCATTAATAATCCTGTTAGAAATCTTTTCCAATAATTCGTTTGGTATTTTAGCCCAGTCTGCTGTCATTGCATCTTTAGAGGTTACTGCTCTCAGGCTGATGACATATTCATATGTCCTTGAATCGCCCATAACCCCGACACTTTTTACAGGGAATAAAGCAGCAAATGCCTGCCATATTTTATGATAGTATCCTGATTTCTTCAATTCCAGGATAAAGATACGGTCTGCTTCCCTTAATATTCTTAATCGTTCTCCGGTTATTTTTCCTAAAATTCTTATAGCCAGACCAGGGCCTGGAAATGGATGCCTTAAAAGTATATCCTGTGGGATTGCTAGTTTAGTGCCAAGCTCACGAACTTCGTCTTTATACAGGTCTTTCAACGGCTCAAGAACCTTGAGATTCATCTTTTTCGGCAATGTTAGATTATGGTGGCTTTTTATCTTATCTGCCTGCTTGCTTGGCTGCGCGCTTTCAATCCTATCTGGATAGATTGTTCCCTGGGCCAGAAATTTTATTTTTTTGTATTTTCTCTCTAATTTTTTTGCTTCTGTTTGGAAAACTTCAATAAATGTATGGCCGATTATCTTCCTTTTCTGCTCTGGATCTGTAACATCTTCCAGTTTCTTTAGGAATATCTTAGAGGCATCGACATATTTCACATCAAGGCCTAGTTTCTTGTATCTTTCTTTCACCAGGCTCAGCTCATTTATCCTAATCAAGCCATGATCAATGAAAATGCAATGCAGTTTTTTACCAATTGCCTTGCTGATTAAAACAGCTGCAACTGTTGAATCAACGCCGCCAGAAGCTCCTAATATTACGTGGTCATCTTTTACTGTTTCTTTTATTTCTCTTATTAACTTATTTTTTAAATCGCCAATGTCAAAGTCTTTTTTTGATTTGCAAATGCCAAAAACAAAATTCCTTAATAGTTTATTTCCGTTTGGAGTGTGGACAACTTCAGGATGGAACTGGACCCCATAAATATTTGACTCATCATTCCCAATGGCAGCATTTTTGCAGCTGTCAGTTGAAGCTAATGTAATAAATCCTGGAGGGAGATGTTCGACAGAGTCACCATGGCTCATCCAAACCTGCTCGGTGTTTTTTAAATTTTTAAGCAGATTATCTTTATTTTTGATCAATAATATTTTTTTGCCAAATTCCTTGATTTTATTTGCTTTTACCTTAGCCCCTAATTGTTTTGCTATCAGCTGCTGGCCGTAGCAGATCCCCAGAACAGGTATTCCTAAGCTAAGAATTTTTTTATCAGAGATTGGGGCTCCTTTTGCATAAACACTAGAAGGGCCTCCTGAAAGGATTATTCCTAATGGCTTGTATTTTTTTATTTCATTGATATGCGTATCATAAGGAACAATTTCAGAATAAACATTAAGCTCACGGATGCGCCTAGCAATGAGGTGACAATACTGTGCTCCGTAGTTCATTACTAAAATCATTTTTACCTCTAAAGCAGATTAATCCCAATCAATGCTAGTGCAAATGCCAGGGCTGCCAATATCACAAATTGCAGCAGCCATACAAGTATTGCCCTAATCCATCCAATTCCAAAAGCAATTTTGTATATGAATAACAATAAGACAAAAGCAATAATGCCGCCTAGTATTGCAAAGTAATATTTAATGACTGCGACAAGAAACCCGACAATAAGATTGACTAAAAAGACCCTTAATATAGAGGCTTTTTTTGCAAAAAAAAGCTTCAACGAGATGTACAAGGGCAATGAAGATACTATAATCAAAATCCAAACTGTAACCAATGTCCAAAGCAAGCCCAGCCCTTCCTTTGGAGCAAATTTAATAAGCTCTTCAGCTGCTTTAGGTACAAATTGAGTCAAGTCTGCCATTTTTTATTGCTTTTTTTATTTCCATTGCTATCCTTTCGCCATAGCTTATTGGCTCAAGATATTTGTAAGCTGTATAGGGGGTGAACATTGTGCCAGGGCTTCCCGGTATCCTCATTGAAACATCAAATATGACCAGCTCTTCCCTGCCTTCTTCTGCAGAAACTGCGCCTTGCAATGCAAATGGCCCTATAATTCCTGGAGCGTGTTCTTTTTTGCATGCTGCAACAAATTTTTCTCCAATCTCGAATATTTTTTCCAGGATAGATTCTTTGGTTGTTACTGCAATATGGCCTGTTTCTATTAATTTTGGCTGGAGGTATTTTAAAACTTCTAATTGGACATCTGATGGCAATCTTAATAGTCCATCTAGATTAGTTTGCCTTCTTGTATCAGTGCCCATTAGCTCTAGCTCGTCATCTAATACTGAGTAGAAATAATTAAAATTAACCTGAGCGCCAATTATATATTCTTCAATGGCTGCTTTGTTTAGAGCTTGTTTTGTTATTACTTTTTTATTTAACAGCTCATTTGATTTGGCTGTATAACTTTTGTAGTCGTTACAGAAAAAGAATGCCCTTTCATAGCCTCTTTTTGCCTCTGCAACCTTTACAATAACTAAGCAGTTTATCTTTTTTGGGTTTTCAAATATCTTTGGCATCCTTATGCCTGCTTTTTTTAATAAGTGATATTGATTATTTGGTTGATCCCTTTCTTCTAATTTTACCATGTCTCTTGTTCCAAAGATAGGGACTAAGAATTTGTTTTCAATATCCTTGTAATTGTCAAAATAGACCCAGAAATAACGGTTATGGATGAATATTGTGTTAAGGTTTCTTAGTTTTTCCTGGATTTCCAGCTTAACAATGTCTTTGAACTTGTCTACAACAATTACTTCGTCAAAAAGATTTTTGTAATACTTTGCATAAGTTTTTTCTCTTCCTTTCGCTGCAACAACAACTGTCTTAAATCCAAGTTTTTTTGCTCCTCTTCCAACATCTAAAGCAGAATGGCCGCCAAGGACGCCAATATGAATATTATTTTTATCATAATTTTCCAAAATTTTGGATATTTGTTTTGAATTTATCATCCTAATACCTTATCAAGCTTGTTCTGCTCAATTGCCATCTTAATATCCCTGGCAATCCTTCTGCCAGTTGACATCGGCTCTTTGTATTTCAGCCATGTATAAGGGCTTCCATGGATGTAAGGGTTGGTTCCTGCAACTATCCTTGCTGAGATCTCAAAAACAATAATCTCCTGGTCTGGAGTGATAACTGATTCAAGGCAGAATGGGCCATATAAGCCAGGCGGAGCAATCTTCTTTGAAATCTTAACAACATCCTCTCCCATCTCAAAATACCTTGGAAGGAATGACTCTCTTACTACAACAGGGATATTCCCAACAATAACATAGCTGGGGTCTACCTGTTCTTTAGGCAGCGCCATCTGGTCTCTCGCTGAGATTCTTCCTAAGCTGTCAACATTGCTTTCATATCTTTTGTCAAAACCCATGATTTCTAATTCTCCGGTTAAAGGAGAGTAGAAGTAATGAGCATACATATGGACTCCAAGTATGTATTCCTGTATAACATATTTCTTTTTTGAATGCAGCATGATCTTTTTCTTGAAATCGTTGTGGTCTTTTGCAAGGAAATAACCCCTGCCGCCATCTGCGCCGTGGAATTTGACAATAACAGGCCTGTCAATGTCCTGGGGATTGGTAAATATCTTTGGGAGTTTTAGATTAGCCTGCTTTAGCCATCTTCTTTCCATGCTACGGTCAGATTCCCATCTTAGAATCTTTTTGTTGCCGTAATAAGGCACTTTTAGCTTTTCAATGGATTCTATGCCCATATACGCAATAAAAGAAGCATGAGGGATAAGTATGGCGTTTCTTTTTAGCAGCTTCTCTTGGATGTCTTTAAAGTAGCTATAACCGCTAATAGAGATTATCTCATCTGCAACCTTAAATGATTCGTATAGCTTTTCTGTCCCTTTGACACAGACAGCAACTGTAGAAAATCCTTCGTCCTTCGCTCCTTTCAGTATTTGCAGCGCAGAATGAGAGCCAAGAGTGGCTATTTTATATTTCATGTCACCCCTTTCCATAGAATAAGGAAAGGGAACTTATTTATAAAGGTTTTTGTTTTTTGTTGGTTATGAATAATTCGGTAATTAGTTGACACTTCTGCAGTATACAGGTGCTTTTTAAAC
>CAZKBD010000091.1:0-6967 GCA_964550945.1 uncultured Methanosarcinales archaeon | reverse complement strand
CGCGAAAAATGTTGTCGATGAAATCGAGTTATTGAATAAAAAATACAGCAGAGCTTTCTTTATTTTTTCTGATGACACATTCACTGCAGACAAGCAAAGAGTTATAGGTATATGCAAGGAGATTATTGATAGAAAACTGCAGATTGTATGGGATTGCCGCTCTAGAGTGAATTTTATTGATGAAGAGCGCCTGGAATGGATGAAAAACGCAGGCTGTGTTTCAATAAGCTATGGAATTGAAAGCGGGTCAGAGAAAATATTAAAAAATATCAAGAAATTTACGACAAAAGAGCAGATAATAGATGCAGCAAAATTGACAAGAAAGTACGGGTTATTCATGAATTTCTTTCTGATTGTCGGCAGCCCTGGTGAAGATGACGAAACAATAAAAGAGACGATAGATCTGATCAAAGAGACAAAGCCGTTAGCTATACAGCCGTCAATTATGGAGATAACTCCAGGTACAAAAATTTATCAGGATTCATTGGATAAAAGATATATTAAAGAGAGCATCTGGCTTGAAGATTCAATAAATCCAATTAATTATTTTTTTGATAATACTAAAGAAGATATTGAAAGGTGGTTTCTTTTGATAAATGATTTTTTTAAGAGCAACAAGCCCTATTTTGATTATAGCGAAGACGAGTTAAGGGGATTTATTGACCAGTATAGTGATTCACAGTCTTTTAATAATCTAGGCGCTATCTTTCTTAATGAAGGTGAGCTAAACCAGGCAAAACTATTCTTCTACATGGCAATCGAGAAAAACAAGGGGAACAGCTTGGCATCCAACAATATGGGTGTTGTTTGCGCTATGGACAATCAATATAAAGATGCGTTGGAACACTTTGAAAAGGCTTTAAAGATGGACCCTGAAGACATTGAAACACTGAAGAATCTTGGTATAACCTTAATAAAGCTGGGGCAATTTGACAAGGCTAAAGAAACTTTTGATAATATGCTTGCCTTAGACCCTAATAATAAGGCTGCATTAGGCTATTTAACAAAAATCAACAACAGATAAATTAATAAAGCTGCGTTCTTATCTTAATAGGCAGATGATTACTGGAGGTTTGAAATGAGTAAAATTCAAAAAATCCACGCAAGGGAAGTTCTTGATTCAAGGGGAAATCCTACTGTTGAAGTTGATTTGATAACCAAAGAAGGTCTTTTTAGGGCAATGGTTCCAAGCGGAGCTTCTGCTGGCTCACACGAAGCTCTTGAGTTAAGAGATAATGATAAAAAAAGGTATATGGGCAAGGGAGTTCTCAAAGCAGTTGATAATGTTAACAAACTAATCTCTCCAAAGATTACTGGAATGGATTGCACAAAACAGAAAGAGATAGATTCCATAATATTAGAATTAGATGGCACTGAAAACAAAAACAAATTAGGGGCAAATGCAATCCTGCCTGTTTCTATGGCAGCTGTAAAAGCAGGAGCAGCAGCTTTGAATATGCCTGTTTATGGCTACATAGGGAAATTATTCGGCACAACTCCAAAAACCTTGCCTGTCCCGATGTGCAATGTGATTAATGGCGGAAAGCATGCTGGCCAAGAGAATTCTATACAAGAGCACATGATAATGCCTGTTGGCGCCAAAAATTTTAGAGAAGGGATCCGCATGGTATCTGAAACATATCACACTTTAAGCAGATTGCTAAAAACCAAATTCGGAGCAGGAGCAACTTTAATAGGTGATGAAGGTGGTTTTGCGCCATCTCAACTAAAAACAGTTAATGAAAGATTGGATTTAATGACAGAAGCAGCAAAACAAGCAGGTTATGAAAAAGAAATAGTATTCACATTAGATCCTGCCTCATCAGAATTCTTCAAAGATGGCACCTATACAGTAGATGGAAAGGAAATGGATGGAAGCGAGATGGTTGATTTTTATTCTGATTTAGTCAACACATATACTATAGTCAGCATTGAAGACGGGCTTGCAGAAGATGACTGGGAATCCTGGCAGGAACTGACAAAGAAGCTAGGAAAAAAGATACAGATTGTTGGTGATGATCTGTTTGTTACAAACACCAAAAGGATCAAAAAAGGGATTGAATTATCAGCAGCAAACTCAGTTTTGATAAAGGTAAACCAGATTGGTTCTGTCACAGAAACATTGAATGCGATAAAGATGGCTTTTGATAATAATTGGACCGCGGTTGTTTCGCACAGGTCAGGCGAAACTGAAGACAGCTTTATTGCTGATTTAGTAGTTGGCGTTAATGCAGGCCAGATAAAGACAGGAGCTCCTGCAAGAAGCGATAGGAATTCAAAATACAACCAGCTTCTAAGGATAGAAGAAGAGCTTGGCAGCAAAGCAAAATACGCTGGAAAGGATTTTAGGAAAATTAATCTCAAATAAGCAGGGCTAATGATCCAAATAATTAAACTGGAATCATACATACAATGAAAAAGATTATCCTAATAATTTGTGATGGGATGGGTGATTTGCCAATAAAAGAATTTGGCAATAAGACTCCATTAGAGGCAGCATCAACGCCAAATATGAATAAATTAGCCAGAGAAGGCGCAATAGGTATTATGCATGTTCTTGGTGAAAACATAAGGCCCAATAGCGATGAAGCTCATCTAACCTTATTTGGTTACGATCTAAAAAAGGATTATCCAGGACGCGGTCCAATCGAGGCAGCTGGTCTTGGCATTAAATTACAGGCTGGGGATGTAGCCATTAGAAGTAATCTCGCAACAGTTGACCAAGAGTTGAGGGTTAAAGATAGAAGGTGTGGAAGGATTGAGGACACATCCAAATTTGTAAAAGAGTTGGGTGGCATGGAAATTGAAGGAGTCAAATTTATAGTAAAACCAGGAACCGGCCATAGAGTAGCAATTGTGATGAGAGGTAAAGGCTTATCAGATAAAATATCCAACTCAGATGTGCATTATGTTACTGAATCAAAGGTTGTTGATGATTGGCTGAATCATAAAGTGAACACAATAGACCCATTAGATAAAACAAAAGAAGCTAAATTTACCGCTTCTGTTTTGCAGAAATTTTTGGAAAAAGCTCATGAGATTCTTGAAAAAAGCCCATTAAATGATAAAAGAGAAAAACAAGGAAAGTTAAGAGGCAATTATCTTTTAACTCGTGGGCCAGGTTATTATAAACAATTGAAATCATTTAAAGAAAAATATAATTTAGATTCATGTTGTATTGCAGGAGCAGGCCTTTACAAAGGATTAGGCTCTATTGCAGGAATGGAGCTAATAAATGTAAACGGAGCTACTGGTCTGCCAAATACCAATATAAAAGCCAAATTTGAGGCAGCAAAAAAAGCGTTAAAAAAATATAATTTTGTATTTGTGCATGTTAAGCCCACAGATATTTATGGAGAGAATGGAGATTGCAAGGGAAAAAAAGAATTTATTGAAAAGATTGATAGTGCGTTGAAAGTTTTGATGGATGTTAATGCTATAATCGTTATAACAGCCGACCACTCCACTCCTTGCAGTCATAAAGATCATTCTGGAGATCCAGTGCCCTTATTGGTATATGGAGCTGGAAAATCAGATAATGCCACCAAATTCGGAGAAAAGGAATGTAGGGCTGGTTCATTAGGGGCTATCTATGGTAAATGTTTAATGCAAACCCTACTTAAGAACCGCTAACTGCACAGATTATACACTATCTCAAAAGCTTTTAACAAATCTTTTTCATCAACAACAATTATATGCTCGTTGGATATTATCAAAGCATCAATGATGCTTATATCATTCTGCCCCAACTCTCCGGATATTGCTGAGAAAACACCGGGCGTCTTTTTCAGGACATCAGGATAAGATATCTCAATCATGCCGATATTTTTATCATACTCAACTATATTTTTCTTCCCAAATGAAGCATACATCTTGTCAAAGCTTTTTTTATCAATAATTATCTTGAACAGTTTAGCCCCTTCCAGAACCCTTAAAACCTCTCCAATCTCAAAATTAACATTTGGAAGAGCCTCTCCTAATTTTAGGGTTGTCTCCTCATTTTTCTTTAAGGATATGCTCGCCATCTTTGTTATAGTCCTTATCTTAGCCTGCTTTAACAGGCTGTAAACCTCGCTGCTGTCGCGCTTCTTCTCAGGGCTCGTTGGATATCTTCTTATAGCGCTTATCACAGAGTCAAGGGAGATGTTGACCTTATGCTTGCTGATGAGATAGTTTGCTAATGACCTGACATTAATCAAGCTTCTAGACAGGTCTTTCTTTAAGGATATGTCTGTATCTATTATCTTCCATACAAATTCCCTTATATTTTCCGGTTTCCTTATCATGGCGCATCTATAAATGTGTCAATATTTAAAAATCTTTGCTAAATTTGTCAAATTTTCCATAAAATTGAAAATTTATGTCAAATGCTTTTTAAATCCTTTGTTAACAAAGCAACTGGGTGTTATAATGGTAGCCATAAAGCCATTTCATGGGCTAAGATACAATAAAGAAAAGGTAAAAGACTTCAGCTTAGTTATTACTCCTCCTTATGATGTGATAAATGAACAAGAGCGGGATAAGTTCTACAAAAAATCTCCTTATAATCTAAGCAGGATAACCTTGGCAAAAGGCGAAGATAAATATGAGAAAGCGGCTAACCTGCTTGATGAGTGGATTAAACAAGGAGTGATTGTCCAGGACAAAGAAGACTGCATATATATTTATGTTCAAACCTTCAAGATTAATGGAGAAGATAAAGAGAGAATGGGCTTTATTTCTCTGCTTAAGATTGAGGATATTGGCAAAGGCGTTCTGGACCATGAAAAAACAATGGCAAAGCCGGTAGAGGATAGGCTGAATCTTATGAACGCAACCTTTGCAAACTTAGGCCAGATATTCATTTTGTATGATGACAGGCAATGTGTTGTTGATAATATTCTAGAGAAGGAAATAGAAGGCAAAGAGCCTGACATGGATTTTGGTGATGATGGCATAAGGCAAAGGCTTTGGAAGATAACTAACAACGATATCATTAAGAAACTAACAAAAGAGATGGAGCACTACCAGGTTATAATAGCAGACGGCCACCATAGGTATAAAACAAGAAGGATATTCAGAGATGTGCATCCTGGATTAGAGGATGCAAAATACTCATTATCCACTTTTGTAAACTCATTCCACGGCGGCATGTTTATACTTCCAACTAACAGGCTGGTTAAAGGGCTTAAAAATGTCAATAAAGAGGAGCTTATCAAAAAGCTGGAAAAGGATTTTACAGTTGAGCTTGTTAAAAATGAAAAAGAGATGATCTCTGCCATGGAAAACACGCCTATCCTTATAGACAAAGCCAAAAATCTAAAGAATCATCTGATTGGGATGTATTGCAATATTGATAAAACCGCTTACATATTGAAATTGAAAAACAGCGATATACTAAATGAGGATTTCCACGATAAGTCAGATATCTACAAAAAACTAGATGCTAATGTGCTTCATAAAGTAATATTTGATAAAATGTTAGCAATATCAGAAAAAGACCAGGAAATGGTTAAGGTGGAGTTTGTCAAGGGAAACCAGGAGACAATCAATAAGTTAAAAGAAGATAACAGCTATCAATTTGGATTTTTCCTTAACCCTCCATTGATGCGGGAAGTATTCTTAACTGCAAGGGCTAACGAGCTTATGCCCCAAAAATCAACTTTCTTTTATCCAAAATTATATAGCGGCATTGTGATATACAAAATGAAGGAGGCTTAAAAATGGCAAACAAACTATTTATCCCCGGGCCCACTGAAGTGAGGAAAGAGATACTAGATGAGTTATCAAGGCCACAAATAGGCCATAGGACGCCAGAATTTATCGAACTATTCGGAAGCCTTAAGCCATGGCTTAAAAAATTGTTTTACACCAATAACGATGTTTTGATATCAACATCATCCGGCTCTGGATTCTGGGAAGGGGCTGTCAGGAGCTGCGTTCACAAAAAGGTCCTTCACGCAGTAAACGGCGCTTTTTCAAAAAAATGGTCAGAGATATCTGAAAGATGCGGCAAGGAAGTTCAATCAATAAAATATGAATCAGGCAAATCAGTTAAGGCTAAAGATGTTGATACAGCTCTCTCTTCAGGGGAGTTTGAGGCATTTTGCATTGTGCATAACGAAACATCAACAGGAGTTATGAGCAACCTGAACGAAATATCTGCTGTAATGAAAAAGCATCCTGATGTTTTATGGTTTGTTGACGCAGTTTCATCCCTTGCAGGAGTTAAGATAGAAGTTGACAAATTAGGCATAGACATTTGCCTGGCTTCTTCGCAAAAGGCCATTGCCTTGCCAGCAGGCATCGCAGTCGCTTCAATCAGCCCAAGGTGCTACAAAAAAGCAGAAACAGTTGCAGGAAGAGGATATTATTTTGATCTGTTAGAGCTGAAAAAATCATACGACAAGAACCAGACGCCTTATACACCTTCAATACCACATATTTATGCATTAAAGAAGCAGCTTGAAAGGATAGAAAAAGAGGGTCTTGACAATAGGTTTAAGAGGCATAAGGAAATGTCCAAGTATACAAGAGACTGGGCTGCGAAGAACGGCTTTAAGATGTTCTCAGAAGAAGGATACCATTCAGATACTGTTTCATGCATGGTTAACACAAAAGGAGTAGATTTCAGCGCAATAAAAAAAGAGATGGCAAAAAAAGGTTATTCAATTGACTCAGGCTATGGAAAGATGAATGAAAAGCTAGCTGCTGAAGGAAAACCAACTACATTTAGGATAGCCCACCTGGGTGATTTAACCTTAGATGAAATAAAACAACTAACCCAAGAGCTTGAAAAGTTCTGGAGGTAGAAAATGAAAATTATAATTCCGGACAAAATAAACCCCAAGGCAATTGAAATATTAGAAGAAGGGGGATTTTCAGTTGTTAATAAGCCAGGAATAACTGTTGATGAGCTTATTAAGATAGTTGCTGATTATGATGGGATGATAGTAAGAAGCGGGATAAAGGTTACTAAAGAGGTTAT
>CAZKBD010000090.1:0-6970 GCA_964550945.1 uncultured Methanosarcinales archaeon | reverse complement strand
AGGGAATTTTGGCTGATTATTAAATGTGTAAACTAATTATCAAATTGAACAGTTTTTTGTTGGTTATTCACACTAAAGGCGGCATTGATGAAAAAGATGAGGAGAAATAAGTGGTTAGGGTTGATTAGGATGGCTAGTGTATAACCTTTCTTGGTTTTCCTTTGCCTACTTGTTTAATAGAATAATATCCCGTATATCCCAAAACAAATATGATTCCACCTACAAATAGGTAATAGGCTATAAATTTAATTATGCAATAAAAACCACTACAAGGAAAAAATCGAGGTAATTTAAGTAGTCCATTAATCGAGAAAAAATATATTCCATACGCACAAAGACCTATGCTCATAAGATTTATAATTTGGGCTGTATAGTAAATGATTATTCTATTACCATGCATTCTAAATTGAAATGTACCACATCCCAAAACAATGGTGGCTACTATCTGTAAAATAATTGTCCAAAAATTAATGTAGATTGAATAATTAAAAATCATTTCATAAGTCCTTAGAAATGTAGTTATCATACTCACAATTATTCCACTGATTATCACATAAGTTGATATAATCCATATCTTCAACCATATATTCTCTGATTCTCCAAGATTTTGTTTTAAATAGTTTGTATAAACTAAGGCGATAATACTTCCAGATATTAAAGTAAGTAATATGAAAATTCCAAAAGAAAGGTTATCGTATAAAATTTTAATAAATGTGTCACATACCACTATTATCAACACCTAAATTATGATATTCTTGATTATCCTATATAAACTTTTCTCGTTTTTCAAGAATTAGAACCCCCCACCACGCTTTAAGTTTACAGAATAATAGGGCATAAAATTTAAATAATACCTTACTTGTTTAAGTGGAGTATGATTGATGACGCAACGCTCAGTAAGATATTCAAATTTATTGATGAGGATAAAATAAATATTACTACACATGCAATTCGAGATATGTGGAAACATCTATATTACTATGATAGGGAATTTATAATAGGGTGTTTAAAAAAGGGTAAACACTACAATGGTTCAGAGATATATAAGGAAAAAGACAAAGAGAATATTGAAGAATACGAAAAAAAGATTGCAAGGTATTACTGCATACACAAGCACTCTATTTTTGGCAAATTAATATTGATCTCATTTAAGGTTTATCAAGACATAATAGTGATACATCTCTCACCCGTAGACAAACACAGCAGAGAAGGAAAAGTGTACTATAGCCTATAATATTTTTCCTTTAAATAGGTCTGGTGAGGGATTATGTCCCAACTGGAATAATGATTTTAGTCTTTCAGAAAATTTAGGGTGCAGTTTTTTTCTTACCCTATCATATTCGTCCAGAGATGCAATTGACTCCCCACATTTAACACATTTAAAGGTATGCACTGGCTCATTCTCTATTAATTCAATAGCTTTTTCTAATTTCCCACCACATTCATGGCATTTTTTCATTCTTACCAATCTTGCTACTTATCAAGGATTGTATATAAATTTTTCTGTGATTAGTTTACACAAAACCATAAGCTTTATATAGAACTGGTTATTTACAAAATCAGCGATTTTGATCATATTAGGAGGTGGAGTAATATGTCAAACCAAATACAACCGATATTTATTTTGCCAGAAGGCACACAAAGGACTACAGGCAAGAATGCCCAGAGAACAAACATAATGGCAGCTAAATTAGTTGCTGAGACTGTAAGGACAACTCTTGGGCCAAAAGGAATGGACAAGATGATTGTTGACAGCTTAGGCGATGTTACTGTTACAAATGATGGAGTCACAATTCTTGAAGAGATGCAGATTGAGCATCCAGCTGCGAAGATGATTGTTGAGGTTGCAAAGACACAAGAGGCTGAAGTAGGAGATGGAACAACTACTGCAGTTGTAATTGCAGGAGAGCTGCTGAAGAACGCTGAAAATTTACTGGATAAAGAAGTGCATCCAACCGTTATAGCAAAAGGCTATAGGCTGGCTGAAGAAAAAGCGCAGGAAATCCTAAACAAAATGGCTGAAGATGTCTCAGATAAGGATACTGCTACTTTAAAAAATATCGCAATTACAGCAATGACTGGAAAAGGCGCTGAATCTTCAAAAGAGAAGCTGGCTGACCTGACAGTAAAAGCTGTGAAAGACATTTCTGAATATGAAAATGGAAAACTGGTGATTGATGCAGAAAACATAAAGCTTGAGAAAAAGGTTGGAGCTTCTGTTGATGATACAGAGCTTGTTGAAGGAGTTATTTTAGACAAAGAAAGAGTGCATAGCGGAATGCCAAAATCAGTAAAAAATGCAAAAATCGCTTTGATTGATTCTGCTGTTGAGATCAAGAATACAGAGATAGACGCTAAAATCCAGATAACAGACCCGAGCCAGATGCAGGCATTTATTGACCAGGAAGAGAAAATGCTAAGGGACAAGGTTGAGAAGATTGCTGCTTCTGGAGCTAATGTGGTTATATGCCAAAAAGGCATTGATGATATTGCACAGCATTTCCTGGCAAAGAAGGGAATTTATGCAGTAAGAAGAGCCAAAAAATCTGATATGGATGCATTGGCAAGAGCAACTGGCGCAAAGGTAGTCACAAACTTAGATGATCTAGGAGCTGATGATTTGGGAAAAGCAGGGATTGTTGAAGAGGTAAAAGTTGGAGACGAGCAGATGACTTATGTGAGAGAATGCAAAAACCCAAAATCAGTCACAATGCTGATCAGAGGAGGGACAGAGCATGTTGTTGATGAAGTCAAGAGGGCAATAACTGACGCTATCGGTGATGTTGCATCTGCTTTAAAGGTTGGAAAGATTGTTGCTGGAGCAGGAGCTACTGAGATTGAGCTGGCAAGAGAGCTCAGAAAGTTTGCTGATTCATTATCTGGGAGAGAACAGCTAGCAGTAAATGCATTTGCAGATGCAATAGAGGTAATCCCAAGGACCCTGGCGGAGAATGCGGGAATAGATCCAATTGACATCCTTACAGAGCTAAAGAGCGCTCACGACAAAAAGCAGAAATGGGCTGGCATTGATGTGTTCACAGGAAAGGTAGTTGATGCATGGAAGAGAGGAGTAATTGAGCCTTTAAAGATAAAAACACAGGCAATAAGCTCAGCAGCAGAAGTGGCAGTTATGATATTAAGGATTGATGATGTGATTGCTGGCTCTGGAAAATCAGGAGGAGGAATGCCTCAGATGCCGCCTGGAATGGGCGGGGGTATGCCGCCTGGAATGGATATGTAGTTATTTTTATTTTTTATATTATTTTTTTGGATATTGTCAATCCACTAAATTTCTTACCCTATATACGCTAGTTCCAGAAGGCAGCGAGCTTATTGGGTGTTGAGATATTCTTTCTGCCTGAAATTTATCTGCTACTAATTGAAATGTTGGAGCACTAACCACTATTTGATTTGGCCATGCATGGTGCTCTATCTCTTTGAGAGCTGCAAAAGCATGACCTAATGGCATCCTAATATAAGGGCCGTGTGACACATAAATACAGTTGCCTGCATGAACCACTGCCTTTACACCGGGATGATATTTTGGGAATACTTTCGCCCTGTCAATTGCCCTTCCAAATTCTCTTAAGCCGATTGCTGCTCTTAAAGCGCCTTCAGCGTTTTTTCTATCAAATGACGCCTCAAACCCATCACCGGTAAAATAACATAGTTGGCCTCCATAGTTGTTTATGATAGATTTTCCACCTTCAGTAAGAAGATGAACTAAGCTAGCAATAGGATCATAGTCCTGCCTAGATTCATGCCAGTCACAAAAGTTGGTAAAGCCAGAAGCGTCAAAGCGCAAAAGTATGCGCCTTCCATAAGTAGGGTTAACATTTGATCTTTTGGCAGCAGATAATGCTTCTCTAACTTCACTAGTTGGATTTCCACTAGGCTCAACGCTATAAGCAGTTCGTTTAGCATCAATGCCCTGAAGCCTTAAACCATTTATAGGTTTAGCTTGGAATTTATCCCTATGTTCATGCATAATTGAGCTGCTAGCAATTATCTCTGATGGCCTGGCAGCGTCATAAAGGCGAAACACCTTTGATGGGGCTCTGCCAATGGGCATATAATCACCATCAATCCAAGCTAACATGCAGGGGCCTTTGTACAGCCCTGCTTTCATATATACTTCATTGGATCCTAAAAAACCTATGTCAGAAATAGCTCTGCCAATATGAACCAGGTCAACAGCTGTTTGAATTGCTGCGATATCTGCATTTGGTGGAAAACTGAACAAATAACCATCGCCTGTAAAATTAGATGGCTTTCCCATGCTACCACTTGAGGATTCTCTTTCTTTTGCTATGGCATCAGCAGCCTCCATAACTGCAGTTGTCAGCAAGAAAACCCCTTTGTGATCCCCTCTTTTTTCCATAGATTGGCAAGAATCACGGTAATTGTGGACGCCTAAGTAAAGCAGGATATGCTCGCCATTTATAGCTTGAAATTGTTCAGATAGTATCCTATCTACTAATCCATCCAAGTCTATTTCCTTAAATTGTTTTTTTGCCATGTGCAGTTTTTACCTTGATAGTCCTCTTGTCAAAAATGTAAGAGCCAGATCAACCTTATATTGTATATAAATTATATAAATTCTGTTCTTGGTGTTAAGAATGGGGTTATAGGTAGTATATAAAGCTTATTGATTTATCACTACTAAATGATAAAAATAGAAGATAAAAAATTAGTATACTACGTAACTTGGCATCCCTTCTTCGTAAGGAAGCCCTAGTTTATTCAGCTCTTCCATTCCATTTAAGTCATTCATCTTTATTGCCTTGTCTGAAAGAGTGTATAATACCTCGTCCATATACAATGATCTTTTTATAGAGTAAGGCGAATAGAAATAATAGCCGCTCTTATCATATGCATCTTTGTCTTCGATATGGCTTACTCTGCCTCTTAGATTAAATCCATCTTCTAGGTTGAGAGTGTAAACATATGCCCCTTGAAATACAAATTCGCCTTCCATCTCTTTGGGTTGGCCTGGTTTTCTTTCAGCAACAGTCATTGGAACTACTAACAGCTCATTGTTCTTGTCAAAAAGGAACGCCTTATGCTCGCTGGTTGCCAAGCTTTCAGTTCCTCTATCCCCAATAACCTCTTTGTACATTTCAATCGGATTAGAGACATCGCTGACATCAAAGAGCGCTAATTTTACACCCTGTATTGCTGTGTAATAAACAGCTCCTTCTGTGTGCACTTTATCAGCGTCAATGCTTTCATCTACCTCTTTTCCGATTCCGATGAGGTGTGTTGCATCATAAGGATGGAGATAATCTGAATATCCTGGTATCTTTAGTTTGCCAAGAACTTTTGGATTAGACGGGTCTGATAAGTCAATAACAAATAACGGGTCTACATGCTTGAATGTGACCATATATGCCCTATCACCCATAAATCTCACTGCATAGATGCTTTCCCCAAATGCTATATCTTCGACTTCGCCAATAGTGTTAAGGTCTTCATCTAAAACATATACATTGTTTGTTGATATGTCTTTGTTGTTTGAGTAACCGCTGATTGTTGTGGCAATCCTGAAATTGCCATTATATTCATCCATGCTGAATTGGTTCAGAACATTGCCAGAAACTTCTCCTTGGGTTTCATAGTTTATGTCTCCGTCTTTTACAGATATTTTATGAATAACTGTCTTTTGAGTCTCTTTGGCAATGTCTTGCTCAAAATCAATCATGCTTTGCTGCATCTTATTTTCAATAGCCCTTTTTTCGTCTTCGCTGGAAAGGGAATTATAATAGTTTTCTGTGATTTTTTGTATTTCGTTTTGTTTTTCGTACATTGATTTGTCTGATTTAATAGCTCGGTTTATCTCAATGCTTACAACTGCAGGATACGCCTGAGATATCACCTTGTCAACCATCTTCTCCCAATAATATATAGGGCTTACTCTCTTCATGCCTGTCGTGTAGATGTTGTTTTGCGAGACAAAAAGATTCTGGTTTGCTCCGATCAGGAATACCTTTGTTAGTGGCTCTTCCTCTTCTTGAGTGTTCAGTGAGATTATATGAGTATACTGGTGTGAATCATCTGGCATTGGGAAGTAATAGATGTCAGATGCAGGTATTTCTTTTGTAACGCCGTCATATGTGATTCTAGGCAAAGGAACAATATTATCATTATAGTAGACATCTTGGTTAGCTATAATGTAAACATAATTGCCTATCATTCTTGAATCAAAATAGTTTGCATCTACAGAGAATTCTTTTTCCAGTTCTGGGTCTGATCTGTCAGAAACATCATACAGATTAATGAACGCTTCTGTTGAACTTCGATAAGATGGCATCATTCTTTCAGCTGCAATGGTTTTTTCAGCTACCCTAGGCTCAGGGTTATAATCCTGGCCAATAACAACTAATCTATCTTTGTTAATAAAAATCTCACTAGGTGTTCCTTTAAATTCTATTTCAGATAGTATTTTAGCATTTTCTGCTGGGTAAGCGTCAACTATCACGACTTTTTTACCAGACACTATATAGATGTATTTTCCATCATTTTTTACTATATCTGCTTCATCAACACCTTCAACCTGAATGTTTGTGGTTGAGTATTCATCTGCTCCGCCTGCTACATCTGCAGCAGCTGCTGTTGGAACAGCAATAGCTTCTTCTAAAACAGCTCCTTTCATCATTACGCCGCGGCCATAATAGCCATAGCCATAAGATGATCCCTGGTTATCTTTTAGAAATTGGATCAATTCAGCTTGTGATGTAAACTTCTTAACTCCTGTTTTCTCTTCTGGCGGTGTTACTGCACAACTAGCTAATAAGAGGACTAAAAGCCCAACTGCAATGAATATTGTTTGTTTCATAAGAAGTAAGAATGCATAGCTTGTATTTAAATACTTTTTTAACTTCAATTCAGTTAGAAGTTATATAAAATTTGAGCTTGGTAATATCCCACCCTATTAGGATATAAAAACTTGAGATTTAGCTCAAATTTTATA
>CAZKBD010000089.1:0-6984 GCA_964550945.1 uncultured Methanosarcinales archaeon | reverse complement strand
AGTTTAAAAAGCACCTATATACTGCAGAAGTGTCAACTAATTACCGAATTATTCAATTTAAATATTGCTTGAAAACATTTATATATTCATTGATTATTATGGGATGGCGAGACTATGAAAAAGATTATCTTTTTTGGAGCTACTGGTGTTGGTAAAAGCACAGTAGCAAAACTTGTAATTGACCACTTAAAGATACCTCAAATCTCCACAGGAGACTTTCTAAGAGAAGCTGTAAAACAAGGCACAAGGCTTGGAAAAAAGGCCAAATTATTTATGGATTCTGGCCAATTAGTTCCAGATGAGCTGATGACCAGCATTCTGAAGCAGAGAATCGTGCAGAAAGACTGCGAAAATGGCTTTATTCTGGATGGTTTTCCAAGAACAATACCTCAGGCAGAAGCATTAGATTCAAACAATATCCAGATTGATAAAGCCATCTACCTCAAGGCGCCAACCAGGCTAATAATCCAAAGGCTTAGTGGAAGAAGAACATGTAAAAAATGCGGCGCGATATTTCACCTGCAGAATATTCCTCCTAAAAAAGAGGGCATTTGCGATAAATGTGGTAGTGAACTTTCCCAGAGAGATGACGATAATCCAGCAAATATTGAAAATAGGTTGAAAGTGTATGAAGAACAGACTGCTCCTTTGATTGAATTCTATAACAAAAAAGGGAACCTGGTGGAGATAGATGCATCAAAAGGGCTAACTGTAACTGTTGGCGAAATCTTAGAAGCATTAGGGGAATAAATGCTCAACAGCAACAGTTGCATAGCTTCCTTTTTGTAATTTAAAATTGATCTTTATTTTTTTCTTGTTTTTGTTTAATTCATCATCAGAGCTATCTAATATCTTAACTTCATTTATCTCCATAAACAACCCCCTTTCACCGCCCTCTGAGCTTAATTCAGGAATTTCCCTTATAATAAAATCCCTTAGGCTAATCTCTTCTTTTTTTAATAAATCATTAATAATCTTATCTATTTTTTTGTTCCCAATCTCAGTCCCAAAACCTACAATAGGGATTTTTTTGTTATTTTTGATTAGTGTTTTGTTTAGTTTTTTATTTATTATCTCATCTATCGTTGAATTAAAGATATGGCTTTGCAAGCTATGGATATACAACTTCAGTATCTTCTTAGGAACCAGCCTTAAAGCGCCAATATAATCATTTTTATCTAAATAATCATCAATCTTATCTTCTAAATATTTATTATTTTTAATGATCAATTCAACAGCCTCCCTAAACTCTCTCTTTAGGATCAGCCTTCCAACATTAACATTATCCTTAGAAAACCTTTGTTCACCGAAGTAATTTGGAATCAAGATTCGATTTTTTTTAATTTTTTTATTTAAATTACTAACATCTTTTTTATTTAAATCCCTAATAGTGATGATAAATCCATTCCCAATAAGGTCGCCAATAGAAATAGGCTTATCAGAATAGCCCAAAAACCTTAATTCAATATCTTTTAATTTAATATCAACTTTATTGTTAGTTTTTATAGAGATTAATTGTTCAGTTATGGCTTTTCTATCTTTATTGCCCGCATACCCAATAAATTTTCTCTTTATTCCCAGCTTATCAGCAATTGTTTGGACAGCTTTTTCTGTCGTATAGTTTGTTTTTTTCAACAAATAAACAGAGAATGCTCCTTTTTCTTTTATCTTAACATTGCTGATCTCTTTTACAATGAAGTCTTCTGGGATTTGTTTTATTTTGTACATAACCAGTGGTGATAAATTTAAGCTTTATAAATGAATCGCAAAACTTTTAAGTTACCCCTGCTTACAAACAATAAAATGAGAGCTAATAGTCCACAATTAACACCTCAGCAAGCAGCAGTTCTTGAACTAGTTATTCAAAATAATGCCATCCAAATCAGCTATAGAAAACCCCAAAAACAATTAGGGGATCTTGTTGAGAATTATGATACCACTATCGCTGCTTTAAGAGAATTAGAGGGCCTGCATGCTCTGAAATTAGTACCTAAGGGGAGAAGGTCTTACTATGAAGTCAATTCTGAGGTTGCTCAAGACATTTACCAAGCTTATCAAAATAGTGAAAAAGTGGGTCATAAGGACTAATTCTCACCAAAAAACTAATAAACAAACTATATTTCTTAGCCATTATGCGCCGGTAGCTCAGCTTGGATAGAGCGACTGATACGCTAAACATCCGCTAGAGCCTCCTAAGCTGTGGGTCCAATTTCATGAATCCGCTTAATAGGTCGGGAGTTCAAATCTTCCCCGGCGCGTTTAATCTTCCCAGCGCATACATAATTTATATACTTATCCAACTTTTTTGGGGGATATACAACAAATATCAGCAAAATATGCAACTCCAACTTATTGGGGTGGATATGAGGGATACAATTGAGTAGCTATCTAAGCAGATTAATAACGTGGAAACATGCTCAAAGGCTCAGAAAAGAAGGTTATATAGTAGCACAACTGCACCAGCATAGTTGCGGATACCCCAACAAAAGAATAGGCTCTATTGATGTCCCAGGAAATATTAAAACCACGGATAGCTACATAACCACCCACTCAAAAGAATCTGGCGTTGATATGGTATTCTTTACTGAACATCATGTCAAAGGAGTTCCGTGGCATACAAAAGGCACAACTCCCCCAAATAATATACTAAGCATTGAAGCAGAAGTAAAAATACCTAACGCTGGATGGGTTCATTTGGCTATTCTTGGTATAAAGGACTTAAAATTCTCTTCTTATCTGCAGGACATAGCAGAAAAAAATGATGTACTCATGCTACTGAAGGAATGTAACAATAATGGGGCTTTAGTTGTTGCTTGCCATCCTTTTTCTAAACCTAGGCCAGGTAAATTCAACTATGCCTCTTACTTTAAATTCATAATTGATAACAAGCTGCCTGTTGAAATAAATGAAAAACGTAGCATAATAGAGAATCTTGCAATTCTGTTTATTGCTTCAAAATACAGCCTTCCAATCGTGGCTGGCAAAGATGCCCATGTGCCTGGCTTCAAAGGAGCATGCGTAGCTGCAAAAACAAATGATGTGCAGGGCCTTATAAGAGAAATCATGGAGAACCGCAACTACATAGTTTTTAATTATGCTGGCTTGTTTAATCAATCATGGATGATGGCAAAATACATAACCGGAGCAATCAAGTCAAATCCGAAAATTAGATGTGGGCCAGCGTATATCGAAGGCAGCAACATATTGAACAAAATAATCGCGAGACTAAACCTCAGGTTTAAGCTAAAACCTGCAAAAAGCGCAAATAGACTAAGCTATTTGAAAATAATGAACTTCCTGAAATATTTTGCCATAGCATCTGCAGGAGTATTTGCTATTATTGTGAGTTATTTTTATTTTTTTTATAGTTATGGGTTGGCAAGCCCGTATAGGGTAATCAAAACATTAATAAACCTGCCGCATCGTAACTAACCGTTAATCATGGTGTTATCAATGCTATCAATAATAATAATCACTTATAATGAGGAAGAGCATCTACCTCGCCTATTAAGCTCAATTAATAATCAAAAATATAAAGATTTTGAATTAATAGTGTCTGATGCAAAAAGCAAAGATAGGACAGTTGCGATTGCCAAAGAATACGGATGTAAGATAATATCTGGGCCAAGGCTTGGGCCTTCTTATGGCAGAAATCTCGGTGCAAAGGTTGCAGGTGGAGATCACTTTCTCTTTTTGGATGCAGATGTTGCCCTAACAACCAAAGATTGTTTGGAGCATTACCTTTCTCTGTTTAAAAGTAAACACCTTGCAGCAGCAACTGTAAACCTCGAACCCGATTCAGGAAAGATTGTTGATCAAGTTATGTACCATTTGTGGAATGCATGGCAGATGTTAACACAAAAAACTGATCCTCATGCTCTCGGAGCTTTCATCCTGGTTAACAAGAGCGTTTTTGAAAAAATTGGCGGATTTGATGAATCAGTAAAATATGCAGAAGATGCTGCATTCGCAAGGAAATCCAAGGAATTTGGTAAATTTGCTGTCTTAAAAGGGCCTAGTCTGCTTGTTTCAACTAGAAGACTGGAATCACAAGGTAGAATAAGGACAGCATATAATTTGGTAGCTGCAGGAATATACCGGACCATTTTTGGGGAGATTAAAAGAAAAAAACATTTTACACATCAAGCAGGGGATTGCGCTGACGTAGTAAACCCGGCTCAAATAAATACCTAAAACTTGTTAAGGATACACCCATTTTATTTTGCTCCTTTGATAGCTGCCTGAGCGGCTGCTAATCTTGCAATTGGAACCCTATAAGGGCTGCAGCTTACATAATCCAGCCCAATCTTGTGGCAGTATTCAACACTTGTTGGCTCTCCTCCATGCTCACCGCAAATACCCACTTCCAGGTCTTTTCTTGTTTTTCTTCCTTTTGCAACAGCAATTTCCATTAGTTGGCCAACACCTTGCTGATCTAAAGCTTGGAAAGGATCTCTTTCGTAGATGCCCAGGTCAACATACTGCTTTAAAAATTTACCTGCATCATCCCTACTAAACCCGCATGTCATCTGAGTTAAGTCATTTGTACCAAAGCTGAAGAACTCAGCTTCTGCAGCAATCTCATCAGCAGTTATTGCTCCCCTAGGAACTTCTATCATTGTGCCAACTAAATAGCTGATCTTAACTTTCCTCTCTTTCATCACTTCTTCTGCTACTTTATTTACTATCTCTTTCTGCATTGTGAATTCCTTTAAATGGCCAACTAAGGGTATCATCACTTGGGGTACAACATCAAAGCCCTTTTTCTTTATGTCAGCAACTGCCTCAAATATAGCTCTTGACTGCATCTCTGTTATTTCAGGATATGTGATTCCTAATCTGCAGCCCCTATGGCCTAACATAGGATTAAACTCATGCAATTCAGAAATCTTTTCCTTTAATCTTTCTGATTTTACATTCATCTCCTGAGAGAGCTCTTTTATGTCCTCTTCCTCTTTTGGCAAGAACTCGTGCAGAGGAGGATCCAGAAGCCTTATTGTAACAGGCAGCCCTTTCATCACTTCAAATAATCCAGTAAAGTCCGACCTTTGCATAGGCAGCAATTTTGCCAGCGCTTTTTTTCTTCCTTCTAAGCTATCAGCTAAAATCATCTCTCTAACAGCTTTAATCCTGTCTCCTTCAAAGAACATGTGCTCAGTCCTGCATAAGCCAATTCCTTCTGCGCCAAAGCTCCTGGCAACTTTTGCATCATGAGGGATGTCAGCATTTGTTTTTACCTTTAATCTTCGGAATTTATCTGCCCAAGACATCAATACTCCAAAATCTCCGCTTAATTGGGGATCAACAACAGGAAGCTGGCCTTTTATTACATCTCCTGCTGTTCCATCTAACGTTATCCAGTCTCTCTCCTTGAAAACAAGATCACCAACTGTCATGGTTTTTGCTTCTTCATCAATAATCAGTTCTGCGCAACCTGCAATGCAGCATTTTCCCATTCCTCTAGCAACAACAGCTGCATGTGAAGTCATCCCTCCTCTTGCTGTTAATATCCCTTGTGCAGCATTCATCCCTTGTATATCTTCTGGGCTTGTTTCTGTTCTGACTAAAACTACCTTCTCACCTTCTTCAGCAAGCTCAACAGCCCTATCAGCAGTAAACGCAATTATACCCACAGCAGCTCCTGGTGAAGCTGGCAATCCTTTTGCAATCACCTCTGCCTTTTTCTTTGCAACAGGATCAAGCTGCTTGTGCAGTAATTGGTCTAGTTGATTTGGATCTACCCTTAAAACAGCGGTCTTTTCGTCAATGAGCTTTTCCTTAACAGCTTCAACTGCTATTCTTACTGCAGCATGTGCAGTTCTTTTTCCATTCCTCGTTTGTAAAATATACAGCTTGCATTCCTGTATTGTAAACTCAATATCCTGCATATCCCTAAAATGATTCTCAAGCTTTTCCCTTATCATTATTAATTTTTCATAGTTCTCTGGCATTACTTTTTTAAGTTCTGCTATTGGCCTCGGTGTCCTAATTCCTGCAACAACATCTTCACCTTGGGCGTTCATTAAAAATTCGCCGTAGAATTTGTTTTCTCCTGTCGCTGGATCTCTTGTAAAGCATACGCCTGTGCCGCTTGTTTCTCCCATATTTCCAAATACCATTGTTTGAACATTAACACCTGTGCCTAACAACCCATTTATATGGTATAGTCTTCTGTAAGCAATTGCTCTTTTATTATTCCAAGAATTGAAGACAGCATCTATGGACATTCTAAGCTGCTCTTTTGGGTCATCTGGGAACGTTTTTCCTGTATGCTTTTTAACCACATCCTTATATGATTGCACAACTTTTCTGAGATCTTCTGCATCCAAGGCAGTGTCAAACTCTGCCCCTTTTGTCTCCTTAATCTTGTCAAGCACTTCCTCAAAATACTTATGCTCAATACCCATGACAACATCCCCAAACATGTTGATAAAGCGCCTATAAGCATCATACGCAAATCTCTCGTTCTTTGTCTTTTTAGCTAAACCTATAACGACATTATCATTCATGCCTAAGTTAAGTACAGTATCCATCATACCTGGCATTGATGCTGCAGCCCCAGACCTGACAGAAACAAGCAATGGATTTTCTGGATCGCCTAGCTTGGATTTCATCTTTTCTTCAAGCCATTTTAACTTTTTATCCACCTCTTCCTTGAGGCCAACTGGCCACTTTTTGCCTTGATTGTAGAATTCAGCACAAGCTTCAGTTGTGATTGTAAAACCTGGAGGAACTGGAATGCCTATGTTGGTCATTTCTGCCAATAGGGACCCTTTTCCACCTAACAGCTCTTTCATCTCCTTTTTTCCTTCTTCAAAGCTATAAGCATATTTTTTTTCACTCATCTTTTCCCTCCAAATTTAGTGTGGATATTAATCTGAATTGGCTAATTATAAGCACTTTATAAACATTTTGGAAAGAGTTCTGCTGTGTTCAATTTGATAATTAGTTTACACATTTAATAATCAGCCAAAATTCCCTGCT
>CAZKBD010000088.1:6585-7004 GCA_964550945.1 uncultured Methanosarcinales archaeon | reverse complement strand
ATTACTTCTACACTGCGTTCATCTCAGGCCTAAAGGCCTGTTCGTCAAGCTAAAGTTTGACAGTTTTCTCGTAGACTGGAATAATCTTACTTGTTCTAGTAATTCATCTTCTAACTCTTTTGAAACTGGAACTTTAGCAACATATTGAGAATATGCATTTGCATCCCTTAATATTGCCAGAGCTGTTTGTTCTTTTGTGTTTTCTGAAGTAAACCTGTAATAAATTCCTCCACTTTCCATTTTAGTTATTTCTATTTTCATAAATATAGTACTGAATTAATTATAATTAAAATTATCTAATAAAATATTTGTAAATTAGTAATATTTATATAATAATTATACTATAAATAATAAAATGAAACTAGATATCAAAGACAAGAAAATACTACAAGAATTAGATATAAATCCAAGGATAACAA
>CAZKBD010000088.1:1489-6565 GCA_964550945.1 uncultured Methanosarcinales archaeon | reverse complement strand
GCCAACAGGTAACAAATTACAGAATAAACAAACTTGTGGAAAATAAAATCATTACCCAATTTGGAACAATTCTAAACCTATCAAAAATAGGCTATGAACAATATAGAGTTTTATTTCAATTAGATAACATAAATGAAGAAGAAAAACACAAAATAATAAATTACCTAAAAGAACATGAAAATGTTTATTGGGCAGCTATTGTTGGGGGCAAATGGGATTTATTTGCTGTAGTGTTTATTAAAAACTATGAAGAATTTGAAAATTTTTTAGATGATTTATTTAATAGATTCCCGAAGTCATTAAAAGATTATGAAGCAATATATACTTTGTACAATGAATTCTACAAACATAAATATCTGCATGAAGGTAAAATTTTAGAACCTGTAAAATTAAACTTTACAAATTCAGGGAAATTAATAGAACTAGATGATATAGACTTAAAAATCTTAGATCAAATAAAATCAAATTGCAGATTATCTAGTTTAGAAATTTCTAAAAAATGTAAAGTGAATTATAAAACAGTACAAAATAGAATAAAATCTTTAGAAAATCAGCAATTAATAGCAGGCTATAGAATCTTTATAAAATCAGAAGAAATTAATTACAAGGCATATCTGATTTTAATTTCATTTAATAGTTATGGAAGAGAAGTAGAGAGAAAATTAATCAGTTATGCGAAAAACCATGAACTAATTACACAATCAATAAAATTATTTGGATCATGGAGCTTAATGTTTCATGTAAGATCTAGAAACGAAAAAGAACTGCAAAAATTAATTATAGAAATAAGAAACAATTATCCAATAATTGGAAATTATGAAATAATACCTGTATTTGAAGATATATTAATAGATAATTTCCCAATGAGTAAATAATATAAAAAATAATTTATTCTTTCATTTATTAGTAATTAACTTTTCTGCATTTTTGTATGCTAGTTTTTCCTGTACAGACTGATCAAATTTTCCAAGAAATGATCGTTCAAATTCTTCCATAAATGCCCCCACATCCTGATCAAAATGCCAACTATACCATCGATCAGTTCCTAAAGTCAATCTATCTGGATATTTATCAATAAGAGGTTTCCATTTTTTAAATTCTGATTCCAAAATATCATTAAACTTTGGTTTAGCATATTCTTCCCATTCTGCTTTAGTCAGTGCTCTCTGATTATGTTCTGGATTAATTCCAAAAGTGTATAGTTCATGTCCTATTTGATAGTATAAATTACTGTAATTATCCATTAAGTCAAATACCCATTCTTCACTCTCACCATGCAAGAAAAATATTGCATCAGGATATTTTTGCAATAGTCTTTCTACTTCATCCTTATGATCCACTGCAGGATGCATCATAATCACAAGTTTATTTCTATTAGCAATACTATACAGTTCTAGATATTGTGGATCCTCTGGTTTATCATTTGGTATTTCATAATATGCAAATTTAATTTCTCCAAGACCTTTAAATAATCCGAGATTTTCCTGAAGAATCTTTTCTACCTCATCAGGTTTTGGGTTAATGCTTGCCAATGGCGTGGGCATGTAAAAGGCAGCAATTTTTCCTGGATATTGTTTTTCTATGTTTTTTACAGTATTGATAGAAGAACTGAAAACAGGGCTTGGCGCTAGAAAAAATCCTATTGTTTTAGAAATTCCTTCACTATTAAATAAACAAACTATGTAATCTATGCTTAGCTCTTCATCAAAAGCTGGCATGTCTAAAAATCCTGACTGTACAGCTACAGAGCTTACAATTTTTGACGAAACAGGCATATGGACATGAGAATCTATCCATTGGCCTGTATAGTAAGATTCTACTTTATATTTTCTTACTGTAGGTGTTAAATCACATTTTTTAACTTCTGATTTCAAACCACTAGTTCCTTGCTGAATTACCCCTTTGGTAATTCGATCTATTTCCTGTTGTGTAATTTCTGCTGTTTTCTCGCCAGTAATTCTTTTTATTTCACCTTGCGTGATATCTTTTACAACTGACTGAAAGACTTGTTTTGCAATAAAACCAATAATAATAAGAGTAACAATAATTATTGCAATAGTAATTATTATTTTAATATTTTTCATAGTAGCAATGCTAAAATTCCCCATATTAATGATAGGCTTGCCCACAAGTAATTAAGCCAACGTGGCCATTTTAGACATTCTGTTGCAGCAATTAATATAGCCGTTAATATTGCTCCAATGCCAAAAATAGTATTATTCATATTTCACCTCTTTTCATAATTAATTATAACTTCTACTTAAATTTTTCTTAATGTTATTAATAATGAATAATTTTGTAGAAGAGCGGAATTTAACATTTTGTCATAAGAATAATTTATAATCTTCAAAGAACATCAAGAGTGCTCTGAGTAATAGTCATTTATATTTGATACATACAAATTTTCTAAATTAAAATAAAAAAATTAATCGGTACATAGGTTCTAGTATATTCTATCCATTGAGCGTTTAGTAATCGCAGACTTAATACCTCGTTGCCTTGGTACTTACATCCCGATCCTATCAACCTTCTCTTTTAGAAGAGCTCTAGGATGGTGTCTCTTTTTGAGGCTGGTTTCCAGCTTAGATGCATTCAGCTGTTATCCATTGGTGCGTAGCTGCTCGGCCTGCCTTGTCAGACAACCGATACACCAGAGGCACCGAATCACCGTTCCTTTCGTACTAAGTGATCCTTCCTCTCAGACACCGACACCTCTAGCAGATATTGAACAAACTGTCTCGCGACGTTTTGAACCCAGCTCACGATCCCTTTTAATGGGTGAACACCCCCACCCTTGGCCGCTTCTGCACGGCCAGGTTAGGAAGAGCCGACGTCGATGTAGCAAACCGCGCCGTCGATTTGAGCTCTTAGGCGCGACAACTCTGTTATCCCCGGAGTAGCTTTTCTGTCATACTTAGCCCCCACCAAGAGGGGCATAAGGGTTCGCTAGACCCATGTTTCCATCCTGCGTTCTTTACTTTTCAGAACACAGTCAAGCCAGCTTTTGCTCTTGCGCTCCACAGAGGATTTCTAAACCTCCTGAGCTGACCTTTGGGCCCTACTGATACATTTTCAGCAGGGTGCCGCCCCAGCCAAACTGTCCACATACTGCTGTCTTTTCTTTCGAAAGTTAGTGACGTAGAATTGAAAGGGTAGTGTCTCAACTTCGTCTAGGTTCAAACTTGCATCTGAGCCATCAAACAACTACTACCTACTCTGCACATCCTATCCCACATCACAACAATAAGCTGCAGTAAAGCTTCACGGGGTCTTTACTTCCCACTAGAGGACTCCGGCCTTTGCACCGGAAGAGTGTATTCGGGGGATTCTAGCTAGGGACAGTAGCGGTCTCGTTACGTCATTCATGCGCGTCGTCATTAAAACGACAAGGTACTGCGCAACAGTTAGTTCTTTGATTATGAACTAATTTTTTTGCAAACAAATACTTTTTAACCCAACTTTAGAAATAACTCAACTCTTGCACGCATGAAATACAGTTTATTTTGTTCAAACTTTTCAAAGTTTGTTGCAGATTTAATTGCACGAACTAACTGTCTTTTCGCTACCTTAAGAGAATCATAGTTATTCCCGCCGTTTACCAGATCTTAGCCTCCTTGAAAAGAGGTTTGAATTACTGGCACTGGGCAGACGTCACCTCGCGTACTCATCTTTACAGACTTGCGAGAGGTTGTGTTTTTGTTAAACAGTCGGACCGCCCTTGTAATTGCACCCTGTAATTGCATACTTACGTACACAATCGCAGGGACCCCTTACACCAAAGGCACGGGGCTAATTTGCCGAGTTCCCTTAGCTAGATTACTCCCTCCTACCTTAGGCTTCTCACCTAGGGGCACCAGTGTTGGTTCTTGGTATGATCATTTAGAGTTCATTTATAGTTTATTTTCATGGACTCTAGGCATTGACTAGACAGACAGAATCTGCTATTCTCATTTTAATCTTGTTCTAAACATTACATTATTCCCAAGATTTATTCTGATTAACACTTAAGATAATAAGTGCTAGTCTAGCCCAAAGTGTCTAAGCTATAACTTGCGTTGCCGCATGTATCTAAATGGTAAGGGAATATTAACCCTTTTCCCTTTCCCTTGAATCAGTTACGATTCTAAAGTTAGGATCAACTAACTCTTGGCTGATTTACGTGGCCAAGAAACCCTTGCCCTTTCGGTATCAGAGAGTCTCACTCTGTATCGATCCTACTACTGCCAGGATTTTTATTTCTACATAGTCCATTCCCACTTACGTGGAAACTTCTACCTGTGTAGAATACCTACCTACCACACGCCTTTAGAAGGCGATCTACAGTATCGGTACTTAATTTAGTCCCGTCCATTTTAGGAGCATATTGCCTTGATAGGTGAGCTGTTACGCTTTCTTTAAAGGATGGCTGCTTCTAAGCCTACCTCCCCACTGTCTTGGGCAATAAACATCCTTCACCCTTTAACACTTAACTAAGATTTAGGGACCTTAACTGTAGTCTTGGGTTGTTCCCCTTTAGCATTACAGGCTTACCCCAGTAACGCCGTTTCCCTAGTTCTACGATGTTTAAGCATTTTGAGTTGGACAAGAGATCGACTCCTTTCGAAGCCTAAACCCCTAATCCGTAGCTCTACCTCTTAAACTATCTCACTAAGGACTGGACTGCGGCCCATTTCGGTAGGAACCAGCTATCACCGGGTTCGATTGGCCTTTCACCCCTAACCGCAAGTCAGAAGAACGCTTGCACACAGAACCTCTTCAGGCCTCCACAAAATTTTACTTCTGCTTCACCTTGCCCACGGTTAGATCACCCGGTTTCGGGTCACACGCCAGTGACTTGATGCATTTTCATACATTGCTCCTCGTAAACTGCGAGCTTTTGGTTTCCCTTCGGATACAACCTTTACAGTCTTATCCTTGCCACTGATATGCACTCCCTGGCCCGTTATTCGAAACGTACGTTACAACTCCTTAGAGCCGTAACATACTTTCACCATTAGGTTTCAGGCGCTTTTGACTCTCTACCACGAGTTCTTTTCAACTTTCCCTCACGGTACTATTCGCTATCGGACTCAGATT
>CAZKBD010000088.1:0-1479 GCA_964550945.1 uncultured Methanosarcinales archaeon | reverse complement strand
GCCTTCTAAATTCAAGCTTGATTTCCAACAAGCTTTACTCAGGATACCTGCTCATCTTATATTTTATATTTACGGGACTATCACCCTCTATGGTGTTTCTTTCCAGAAACTTTAACATAAAATATTAGGACTAAATGCAGGTCCTTCAACACCACATTTCCTTGCACATTTCTATGTAGGATTCGGTTTGCTCTCTGCCGTTTTCTCTCGCTGATAATAACGGCATCTCAATTGATTTCTTTTCCTGCAGGTACTAAGACGCTTCAATTCTCTGCGTAAGCTATCTTTACAGATCATCTCGAAAGATAAGAAGTCTCATTCAAGTATCTCCAGTTCAAAGGCTGCATGCGCCTACCTGGAGCCTATCGTTGCTTGCCACGCTCTTCTTAGCTATCTGAGCCAAGTCATCCACCTAATGGCTTAGTAGGATTGATTTACTAAAACCTATGCACCGGTTAAACATAAAGTTTATCCGATCAGCACACAACTGTTGTTAGTGCGCCTCATTTCAGTTATAACCATTGAAATGGTTAATGTAATTTTTGATTTGTGAATAATTTATGAATGGACTCGGTGGGACTCTTCGATACAAGGATTATTTTGCATAACCCAATGTTATTTTCGAACCCACGACCCCTTCCTTGCAAGGGAAGTGCTCTACCGAGCTGAGCTACGAGCCCATTTTTATGATTATGAATAATGAGCACCAATAGAAGTAGTTTATAAATATAATAAGGAGGTGATCCATCCGCAGGTTCCCCTACGGATACCTTGTGACGACTTAACCCACCTTACTTAACTTAGATTTGATATGATCAAATAAACCGCATCTCATCTAAGATATGCTCGGTTGGTTTGACGGGCAGTGTGTGCAAGGCTCAGGGACGTTATTCACCGGACCGTAATGAGATCCGATTACTAGGGATTCCGGTTTCATGAGGGTGAGTTACAACCCTCAATCCAAACTAAGATAGAGTTTAGAGGGTTTGCTTCTCCTTTCGGAGTTGCATCCTATTGTCTCTACCATTGCAGAGCGCGTGTAGCCCAGGAGATTCGGGGCATACGGACCTAACGTTGCCCACACCTTCCTCCTCCTTACGAAGGCAGTCTCCACATTGTACTCAGTCTTCCCGTAGGAACCGTTAGTAAAAGTGGATATGGGTCTTGCTCGTTGCACGACTTAACGTGACACCTCACGGCACGAGCTGGCGTCGGCCATGCACCACCTCTCGGCGCTTCAGGTAAAACCTTTAATCTGACCTTCATCATGCCGTCGCCCCTGGTGAGATTTCCGGCGTGGAATCCAATTGAACCGCACTCTTCACCCCTTGTAGTGAGCCCCCGCCAATTCCTTTAAGTTTCAGTCTTGCGACCGTACTTCCCAGGTGGTAAGCTTAACGTCTTCACTTAGGCACTGCATATTCACAAAGAATATGCAACACATAGCTTACAGTGTTTACTGCTAGGACTACTCGGGTA
>CAZKBD010000087.1:0-7077 GCA_964550945.1 uncultured Methanosarcinales archaeon | reverse complement strand
AAACTTTATTAATAAATCGCTATTTTTGAGCAATATGGAAGATAATTACCCAAATGAAGGAGTAAAGCCAGTTATTGGGGCTAAGAAACCTGCTATTGAAGATAAGCCAAAAGAAAAAAAGCCATTAGTTACGGTTATAAAGAATTTTTATGCTTCAAACTATAAAAAGCTATTAATCATTCCAGTTTTGATTCTAATATTAGCGATTATCCAGATTGCTGTCCAAACAGCAACCACAGGAGATTTTATCAGGAAAGATGTTTCTTTAAAAGGCGGCTTGACTGTTACGGTGCTTACTGATAAAGATGCAAATCCAGACCTGCTGCAAGCTGATATCATGTCAGATTTTCCTGGCAGCGATATTTCAGTCAGGCTATTAAAAAGCCTGACAACAACATCAGGAATCACTATAAGCGCGGATCTTGCCAGCGAGAAATCTGACCAGCTATTGGCCTCAATTGAGAAAAATCTTGATATCAAGCTGACAAAGGACAATTATACTGTGGAGACTATGGGCTCTTCATTAGGAGCAAGCTTCTTTAAAGAGACTTTCAAGACGATATATATTGCATTTTTGTTTATGGCAATGGTTGTGTTCTTGTTCTTTGGAACCAGCTTCAAGTACAAGATTGTATCTGTAATACTGACATTGACTTCAGCTTACTGTTTACTGATAAACAAAAGCTTTGCGACAGATGTGGTAGCATATATACTGGGGCCTGTTCTGATGATAATATACGCAATAAATAGCATCCCCAGCATTACAGTTATACTCTGCGCTTTCTCTGATATAACTGTGACTTTAGCAGTTGTCAATCTTATTGGAATGAGGATAAGCACAGCAGGAATTGCAGCTTTTTTAATGTTGATTGGTTACTCTGTTGATACAGACATACTTCTTACAACAAGGCTCTTAAAAAGAAAAGAAGGGACCAGTATGGATAAAACCTTTGGGGCTTTTAAAACAGGGATCATGATGACTCTTACAACTTTCTTGGCAGTTGGCATAGCCTTAATATTTACCGGATCTGACACTATAGCGCAAATCATGACAATAGTGCTTATTGGATTAGTAGCTGATATAATCTACACATGGCTGCAAAACGCAGCTATACTACTGATGTATCTTGAGAAAAAGCGAAAATGAATAGAAAAATAAAAAAGTTATTTACAAATGTAAGGGTAATCATCTTATTGATTTCGCTAGTTTTGGCAGTAACAGCTATCCACCCTAATCCTTGGGCTGAAGGCGTTGCAATAAGAAGCGTTACCTTAAATTCTTCTGCAAACATTGCTGATATATCAAATCCACAGCCAAACACGCAGCCAATGAGCCGCGAGAGGGTTATTGCAATAGATAATGCGCCAATAAAAAACCTTAATGATTATTATGGAGCCACGCTAAAATTAGAGCCTAATGCCACATTACAGATAAAAACAAACAAGGGATTATACAAATTAACAACAAGAACAGGATTTATAGAATTAAATGAAACAGAAACAAAAGTTGTGCAGGAGATAATCCAGGTTAATGAGAGCGGTTCTTTGGTCAATAAGACTATCAATAAAACAATAACTGCCCCAAAAAAAATACCAGGCGGCTTAGAAGATATTGGCTTAAATGTATATGGAGCTCCTACATCCAATATAAAGCAAGGCTTGGATTTACAGGGCGGAACAAGAGTATTGCTGCAGCCGCAGGCAAAGCTTTCTGATGATGAAGCCAACACATTGATAGATAATATGAAAGAGCGCCTTAATGTTTATGGCCTTAGTGATCTAACGATCAGGTCTGCAGGAGACCTTTCAGGCAACCAATATATCCTTGTTGAGATCGCAGGAGCAAATGAGGAAGAAGTTAAAGACCTATTAGCAAAGCAAGGCAAATTCGAAGCAAAGATCGGGAATGAAACGGTGTTCATTGGCGGCCAGGATATAAAATATGTGTGCAGATCAGCAGACTGCGCTGGCATTGATCCGAATTATGGCTGCGGCCAGTCTCAAAACCAGTGGTTCTGCAGATTTAGATTTTCTATCTCTGTCAGTAAAGAAGCTGCTGAACGGCAAGGGAAGCTTACTTCTAAATTAGATGTTATAACAGAAGATAAAAACCAATACCTTTCTGAGAAGCTTTTGTTGTTCCTTGATGATAAGCAGGTTGATGAATTGAACATAGGCTCTGAATTAAAAGGAAAAACAGATGTTACAGACATCCAGATATCCGGTTCTGGTGTTGGCGGAAACCAGCAGCAGGCAGCATTTGAAGCACTTAAAAATATGAAAAGGCTGCAGACAATATTAATCACTGGCTCTTTGCCTGTCAAGCTCGATATAATAAAGACAGACGCAATATCGCCTGCGCTGGGGCAGGAGTTTATCAAGAATGCGTTATTTGTCGGCCTGATTGCTGTGCTTGTTGTTTCACTATTGATTTTTGTAAGGTATAGGCAATTAAAGATTGCAATCCCAATATGCCTGACTCTAGTTTCAGAGCTGGTTATGATATTGGGAGTAGCAGCCTTGATAGGATGGAATCTTGACTTAGCTTCTATTGCAGGCATCATAATAGTTATTGGAACAGGCGTTGATAATCTGATTGTCATTACAGATGAGACTTTGAGGGGCGAGATAAAATCCATATTCAACTGGAAAGAAAGATTGAAAGGAGCATTCTTTATTATTATGGGATCTTATTCGACAATATTTGTTGCGATGCTGCCTTTGGTATTTGCTGGCGCGGGATTATTGAAAGGATTTGCCATAACAACAATAATCGGAGCTTCAATTGGCGTATTCTTGGTAAGGCCGACTTATGCTGCGGTTGTTGAGATACTTTTAAAACAATAGCATTCCACTCATCTTTGTAGTTGATCAAAGTGGAATCTATTGTGCTCAAAAACCAAGTTTATTATGAGTGGAATGCTAAGTATCAAAAACCACTTAATATTTAGAGGTAATTCAAATATGCCACCTGCTTATGAGGGGTGGTTTTTGACAGAGTGAAAATGGCTACAAAACTATGGGCAGTTGCATTAATGGTCCTAATCACATTCTTCACTTCTTTGGCCCAAATCTTCTATAAGCTTGGTTCTGCAAAACTTTCATTTAATCTTATCTCAATTGTCACTAATCATTACCTCTATATCGGCCTTTTTTTGTATTTTCTGGCTTTTATATTGATGGTTAAGGCATTTAAAGGCGGTGAAGTTACAGTCCTTTATCCAATAGTCTCTACTAGCTATGTATGGGTTGGCTGGTTCTCAGTTATCTTTTTGGGAGAGTCATTAACCATTCTTAAATGGATAGGCATTATAACCATAATCTTTGGCGTAATCTTTATCAATCTAGGAAATAAATCTACAAGCTATCCAGGTGTGATTTAATGGCAACAGAACTATGGGCGATCTTACTGGTTGTATCTGCTGCGGTTATTGGCTCATTAGCTCCCATCCTAATAAAAAAAGCATCTAAAGATATAACATTAAGCCTGGATATAATAAAAAATAAATATCTGCTTGGCGGCATCTCATTGTATGGGCTTGGCACCCTCATGTTTATCCCAGCATTAAAAGGCGGGGAGCTTTCTGTCTTATATCCTCTGGTGTCTGTCACTTATGTATTTGTTGCAATATTTTCAGTTAAGCTTTTAAAGGAAAAAATGAATGTCTTTAAATGGCTGGGAATAGCCTTGATCATTTCAGGTGTAACACTTATAGGATTAGGATCATGAAAACAATTGTAATATCATTGGGAGGATCATTAATTGTTCCTGATGAGATAGATATTTCTTTCTTACGTCAATTTAAAGATTTGATACTTAGTTTTAAGGGATACAGGTTTGCGGTTTATTGCGGCGGCGGTTCAATCGCTCGGAAATACCAGAAAGCATTAGGCGAGATTGTTGATGACAAGGAGTCATTAGACTGGGTAGGCATTGCTGCAACTTATCTGAATGCTTTTTTGGTTAAGTGTGTTTTTGGGGAGAATGCTGGCGCTATAATTGGGGATCCTACTCTGAAAGTTAAGTCTAATAAAAGGATATTGATAGCAGCTGGATGGAAGCCTGGCTGGAGCACTGATTATGATGCAGTCCTTTTAGCTAAGAATCTTAAGGCTGATATGGTTATTAACATGACTAATGTTGATTATGTTTATGACAAAGACCCTAAACTTTTGGGAGCGAAGCCATTGAAGAAGGTTTCTTTTAAAGATATCAAGAAGATCATTGATTGCGAATGGAAGCCGGGGCTTAACATGCCTTTTGACCCTGTTGCAGTCAGGGAAGCAGAGAAATTGGATATCAGAGTTATTATTTGCGGCAGGAGCATTGATAACCTAAGAAATGTGATTGAAGATAAAAATTTCAAAGGAACCACTATTTCTAAATAGTAGGATGTTTGTTTAAGTATATTTCTAATAAAGTAGAAAGATTTATAAAGCACTATCTATTATAATAGAAATATGAAACGAGTTGAAGAGGCCTATAGAGAGATATTGTATGAGAGCATGGAAAAGAAAAATAGCAAGCTAACTCAGTCTTACTTAGCCAAGGCTCTGGGCGTCTCTTTAAGCATCGTTAATCTTGCTTTAAAGCCATTGGCCAGGATGAATGCTGTCAGCATTAAGCAAAGGGGTTTTGAAGTCATTGACAAAAAAAAGATTCTTTATTACTGGGCTTCTGTGAGGAATATTGAAAAAGATATTGTTTACAGCACAAGGGTTGAGAAGCCTGCCAGAAAAATAGAATCTGAGATGCCCTCTGAAGCTGTTTTTGCTGCATACTCAGCATATAAGTTCAAATTCAAAGATGCGCCTGCTGATTATTCTGAGGTTTATGTTTATTCCAGCAATGTTAAGGAAATTGAAAAAAGGTTTCCTAAAAACAATAAAACGCCTAACCTATTTGTTCTTGAAAAAGATAGAAATATGAAATTAACATCAGCTTTAATATTTGTGGATCTATGGAATCTTAAGGAATGGTATGCGAAGGACTTTCTAAAAGCAATGGAGGAGAGGCTAAATGCAGTTCTGGAATAGCATCTTAACTGAGAAAAGCTGGAATACCTTATTGGAATTGAGAAAGAAAAAATTTGATTTTATAGTCATTGGAGGGTGGGCAGCTTTTCTTTATACAAACATGCATAAGTCCAAGGATATTGATATTGTTATCAATGATTTTAAGGACATCAGTTTCCTTAAAGAAAACTATAATCTAGTTAAGAATGATCATCTAAAAAAATATGAGATCAAATTTGAGGAGATAGACCTTGATATTTATGTGCCTTTTTTCTCTGCATTAGCAATACCTGCTGAGGATATAAAAGATTATACTAGCACCATTCAAAATTTTGAGGTTCCTAAGCCAGAGCTTTTGTTAATATTGAAGCAAGGTGCTGAATTTGACAGAGAAAGCTCGGTAAAAGGAGGAAAAGACAGAGTAGATATTATGACTATGCTTTTTTATTCTGAGATTGATTTCAGGGAGTATTTTAGAATATTGCAGAAGTATAAACTAGGGCATTTTTATGAAAGATTGAAGAAAATTATTAGTAATTTTAAAGATATAAACTATATTGGCATGAATCCACGGCAGCTCAAGCTGAAAAAGAAAGAGATGCTGGACAAATTGAGGAAATTATAAACAAAAAGTTTATTCATATAGACTAATAGTTTACGCTTTACATTAACAGTCAAACAACAACTTTCTCCTTAATCTCTTCCCTTACTATCTGCTTTGTTGTTTCCCAGTAGAAATCCCTGAATTTTTTGACAATAGGATTGGCAAAATTAAGCTTGTACATTTTGGCTTTTCCAACAATTCTTGTCTGGGTTACAATCTTGCTGTATCCCAATTTTTCCCAAAACAGCTTTAAAGTAGAATAGCCTACCCCTGAAAGATTAGCTATATCAGTCATGCTATAATCGAAATCCTCGTTAACTATTAAAAAATCCATCACTCTTAGTATGGGGGTATCCCCAAAGACTTCAAGGAAAGCTGTTTTATTATCCATCATGTGGATTTGTAAGCATGGCCACTATATAAATGTTTCTATTTTTAGCCAATATAGGCTATCAATAAACATTAAAAGAATAAATATTATATAGGGATTATGCCTCAGTTTAATCATGGGAAGAAAATTGTCAAGAAGCGATTACATTCTTATAAAGAGGAACATAATTAAAAAGTTGTACTCAAATAAAGCTTTCAGTAAAGGCCACATGCTCTATGAAAGGCTTGCTTCAGGAATACCGCCGCATCTTGCTGGTTGTGTAGGAGAGGTTCTTAATGAGCTTATCCAACAGGGGCTAGTCCTTTGTTATGGCAGAACAAAGCATGGAGACGCTTACCAATTAAACGTTAAAAAGATAGATGAAATAGAAAAAATCATTTTTGAATCGCAACCAAAACATTGCTAAATAAAAAGAGGATCATAATGCTTAACAAAATTGCTCAATATTTTGTTTTATCTTGGGTAATTTGCAATATTCTCTTATTTCCAGCTGCTGTTGCTTATGAAGATGAGCTAGGCTTTGTTTCTAAAGAGATTGATAAAGAAAGTAATGAAATAGGGATGTTTGCTAAAATAGCTCCAATAAATAATAATCTTATTAGCAATAAAGAAGAGAAAATTGCCTTATTCAATGGAGAAAATAATAATCTGCCTGAAAAAGACAATATTCCGGTTAAAACAGATAAAAACTTATTTTTGATTTATTTGGCATGGTTTTTTCTACTTGCTTTATTAGTGTTTGTAGTCAAGCTGAATTCTAAATCGCAGATGAATATGGAAGTGATAAAGTATATTCTAGTCGCTTTGGTTATTGCTGCTTCTTTATTGTTTGGTTATAAAGCGATTTCCAGCATTAACAGCTCTAACTGCATTTCTCATCTCACGATACTGGAGTCTGACTTAAAGGATTCTGTTAGAGTAAAAGCAACTGATGTTGGAAGCAGGAAGGAGCTTGGTTATGACATTCCCTGCTCAGTTGATTATGTGTTTGCTGTTGATTTAGAGAAGAAGAATAGCGATGGAGAGATTGTTGTAAAAGAGTCCTTTGCTGATTCTCCTGTGATAG
>CAZKBD010000086.1:0-7145 GCA_964550945.1 uncultured Methanosarcinales archaeon | reverse complement strand
GAAGACGAACACAACGATAAAGGGCGTTGAATTAGCCTATGAGGCTGTAAAATGAGATTAAAAGGAGCACAAGAGATCCCAATTGGCGGCTTAATAGACGAAGCTGGCAGCAGCAGCAATTTTAAAACCGGAGACTGGCGAAGCTTTAGGCCGATTATTGATGAACCTAAATGTATACACTGCATGTTGTGCGTCATCTCATGCCCTGAAGACTGCATAAACTCTAAGGAAGGCAAAAGGAAAGAAATTTATTTTGATTATTGCAAAGGCTGCGGCATTTGTGCAAACGTCTGCCCAGTGAAATGCATTAAAATGGAAGAGGAATCCAAGTTCAAATGACGCAAGTAAGGGCTTTGGAAGGAGCGCAAGCAGCTGCAGAAGCAATGAGGCAGATAAATCCAGATGTTGTAGCTGCATATCCAATCACTCCCCAGACAGAGATTGTGCAAACATATGCTAGTTTTGTATCTAACGGCATTGTTGATACAGAAATGATCAGGGTGGAAAGCGAACATTCAGCAATGTCATGCTGTATTGGCGCAGCTGCAGCCGGAGCCAGAGTAATGACTGCGACATGCTCTGCCGGCTTGGCATTAATGTGGGAGATGATAGGAGTTGCTTCAGGATTAAGATTACCTATTGTGATGGAAGTTGTTAATAGGGCGTTATCTGCTCCTATAAATATTCATTGCGACCATTCTGATTCAATGGGTGCTAGAGATCTTGGATGGATACAGATCTTTTCTGAGAATGCCCAGGAAGTCTATGAAAATACCATATTAGCTGTGAAGTTAGCTGAAAAAATGTCAATTCCCGCGATGGTCTGCCAGGATGGGTTTATAACCTCTCACGGTGTTGTAAACATCAACATTTATGATGATAAGGCTATCAAGGGGTTTGTTGGAGAAAGTAAATATCCTTTTTCATTGCTCAACCTTAAAAAGCCAGTAACTCATGGCCCCCTGCAATTGCCGGATTATTATTTTGAGACAAAAAGCCAACAGATTCCTGCAATGGACGAAGCAAAAAAGGAATATCTCAAAATAGGAAAAGAGCTTACAAAAATAACAAAGAACCAATACCCTCTTTTTGATGAGTATAAACTAGATGACGCAGAAGCCGCAATAGTTGTTATGAATTCAACAGCAGGCACATCAAAAAATGCCATAGATAATCTGAGAAAACAAGGTAAAAAAGTTGGTCTGTTAAAATTAAGGCTGTTCAGGCCATTTCCATACAAAGAAGTTGGTGAAGCATTGAAACACGTTAAGAAGATTGTTGTATTAGACAGGTCAGCTTCATTTGGAGCAATCCCCCCATTGTTTGGTGAAATAAAAAATGCCTTATATGATGTTAAGTACAATGGAAAGCTCCATTCATGCATTTTTGGTTTGGGCGGAAGAAACATCTATGTTGAAGATATTGAATCAACGCTAAGCAATCTATTGGATGATAAACTAAAAGAGCAAGGGTTTATTGGGTTGAGAGAATGAATTATAAACAATTGGCAGAAAAGCTGCAAACAAAAAAGCTGGTATCCGGCCATAGGAGCTGCTCTGGCTGCGGATTTCCTCAGATAGTCAGGGCTGTGCTTGCTTCAACTGACACCCCTTTAGTTGCGAGTTGCGCAACAGGCTGCCTGGAAGTAACCACAACAATTTATCCATTTACCTCATGGAACATCCCATTTATTCATTCTGCTTTTGAAAATGCAGCAGCAACAATAACTGGAGTAGAGACAGCATATAGGGCATTAAAGAAAAGAGGGAAAATAACAGATGAGATTAAATTTGTGGCATTTGGCGGAGATGGAGGAACCTATGATATCGGGCTGCAGTCATTGTCTGGCGCTTTAGAACGAGGCCACGATTTCCTTTATGTTTGTTACGATAATGAAGCTTATATGAATTGCTTGAGTTTGGATTCTTGGATCATGACAGAAGAAGGCCTGAAAAGGATTACTGAAATAAATGAAGGAGATAAAATCTATGCTTTTGACCAGAAAAATGGCAACATAGCCCTAAAAAGATGCGCTGGCGTCTTTGATAATGGCATTAAAAAAGTTTATGAATTAAGCACATTGCATCATACAATAAAAGCAACCTCTAACCATCCTTTCCTAGTTGTTAAAAGGAATGGAAGAGGAAAAATCAATAACCTAATATGGAAAACTCTAGCAGAACTTAGCACAAAAGAAGAGGTAATCACGTTAAAGAATCTGCCAGAGGGAAAAAGTTATAAATTTCCTGTTATAAAATTATCCAAAAAAGGAGATTACAAAGTAAATAAGATTAATAATATTAAACTTCCAGAAACAAGTTCTCCAGAACTAATGGAATTTCTAGGCCTTTATCTAGGCGATGGCTGGATAAGGCTTCATAAAGCAGAGACTGGTTTCGCTATCCCAGAAAACACCAAAGCAAGAAAAAGACTGAAGGAAGTTTATAAGAAAATATTCAAGAAAGAACTCGCCGGAAAAGATAAAAATTATATCTACACATATTCAGTAAATCTAGCTAAATTTATCGATTCCTTAGATTTTGGCAAAGGAGCTAGGAATAAAATAGTGCCAAGTTGGATATTCACCTTATCACCAGAAGAAAAAGAATCATTCCTTAAGGGATTGATGTTATCTGATGGGTACAAAATAGGAGAGAGCCATAGATATGTTTCTGCCAGTTTTGATTTGCTAAAAACTCTAAGATTATTATTGCAAACAATGAACTATAGGGTTGGAAAGATCCATCAGCAAAAAAAGATAAAAGGCACTTTTGTAGTTTATAGGCGGCTTTTAGAAGATTCTAGCTATGGATACATCTGCTTTAGCAAGAAAAAACAACCAAACATGCAAAAATACCATTCTCAAACAAAACAAAGAGACTTTCTTGCAGATAACAATCACTTTAGCTCTGAAAAAATAACCTCTATCAAGTTTGTTAAGGAAGAGCCAACTTTAGACTTAAGGGTTGAGGGTGAACATAACTTTATAGCTGATGGCATTGTAGTGCACAATACAGGAATACAAAGAAGCTCGGCAACACCCAGGGGAGCAACAACAACAACTGCGCCTGCTGGAAAATTGCTTCAAGGAAAAGATGAATTTAGGAAAGATTTTGCAAAGATTTGCGTAGCCCATAATATCCCCTATGTTGCGCAAGCATCTGTCCATAATATGATTGACTTGACGAATAAGGCCCAAAAAGCATTCACTATAAAAGGGCCTAAAGTTTTAGTTGTATTACAGCCTTGCACGCTTGGCTGGGGGTATCCTTCAGATAAAACAATGGAACTTGCAAAATTAGCAGTTGAAACAAGATTCTGGCCGCTGTATGAAGTTGAGAATGGGAAGTATAAACTGAGCTATAAGCCTTCAAAGGAAATACCAGTTATAGAGTTCTTAAAAATGCAGGCAAGATTCAAACATCTGCTGAAGCCGGAAAACCAGCACATTGTTGATAAAATTCAGCAGAATATCAATGAAGAGTGGGAGAAATTATTGAAGCTTTCTGAATCAAAAAATATATAAATCAACTATTTAATGACCCTTATATGCCTGATACAAATAAGATCCGTTCATTTCTTACAAAATGGATTGTGGATTATGTTAAAAACCGGGATATAATCGAAAAAAAGATTGAAAGCATAGAAGACAAAGAAAACATAGTTCATGTGAAATACAAAGACCGGGAGCAGTTTATTTTGGTTATTCCTTACCTAGAAAATTTTGATTTCTTAGAAAAATTTGAAAAGCAAAATTATTATATGGTAGTTGTTTTGAACACGAAAGAGAACCTTGACCAATTAATCAAAAACTGGGCGAGATTGATAGGATTTAAATTTTTATCAGTATTCTTTGTAAACCCGTGGTCGTCTTTAGACAAGAAATGGATAATATACCCTTATACCCATAATAACATTGCAGATACATCTTCTTTATCAACAGGCCTAAAAAGCATGTTTGAAATGGTTGAGCCTGTAACAGAATCCCAGCTAAACACCATCTAAATAAAAAAGACCAGTATCTGGCCTATAAATCCAGAGAATAAGGTTACTAGTATGTTGTCATCAAGCTCATCAGCTAAAGCCTCAACAATTGTTGCTGTAAAAGCCATTGCGATAGGTATATAGATATTAAAGTTAAATAAAACAACCAAGCCAACAACTAGGTTCACAATTAATTCAGCGGCGCATCCTTGGCAGGTTTTATTTCTGTGTAATAATGTTTTTCCAAACCTTTTTCCTATAAGCGCAGCAGCAAGATCGCCAAAAACAGCCATCAGAATAGCTGCCAAAGCAATCTTGAAATCAAAGACAGCTAATGATATAATGACTCCACAAAGGAAATAAACAACACCGTGAACCCTGAACTGCCCTTTTGGCCTAATGAACCTTTCTATGAACGGCAGCCTCAAACCAAGCTCAATTCTGAAATATTCCAAAACGAAAAATAAGATCAATAATCCCACTAAGCATAATAATGCTGTTGGATTTCCATAGATTCTTTCTATGAAGTAATAGCCAAATAGAGCCAAGAGTATTGTGATATGAGTTATTTTTCTTCCAATCTCGCTTAATATTCCTTTGGCCATTCAATAGTATATTGTTATTCTTGTATAAAAGCATTTCTATAGAAATGGAAGATACGGCTGCCGGGACTTTCGATGGTGGCAGACAACGCCTGCCTAGCTTGGGTTCTCTTGCGAGAACTGTGGGCGTTTCCATTTCGAACCCGGGTAACGACCTCACTCCAGCTAAATTATGGGAGGGTCGTGTCTTACCACTGGACCACAGCCGTGTAATTTTGATAGTGTGTTGCTTATTTATTTAAACATTATCAAAAAACAGTATAACTTTTTAAACCTATAAGCATTCTCCTTGACTATGCCTCACCTAACAGATTGTTTAACAAGGAGAGAAATAGTACAAAGAATTAGCGAGCATTCTAGAAACTTTAAGCAACCACCAGCCCATGTTGATGAAGATGTTCTAACAACACTAACCAAAGAGGGATTAGTTTTTACAGGTTCAAGAGATGTTTTTGAGCTAGTTAAGCAAATAAACGGCTTACAACCTGACCAAGCGATTAATGTCCCATTAGAACACAGAGTTACCAGAGAAGAATCTGATGAAAGAGTAAAAGATGTTTATGGCGGCGGTTATCTTAATATTGATTCTTCACCTGTTATTAAAGAGGCAATTGAAGAATCTCGTTCATTTGCAGCCATGGCGGGATTACCATTTAGTTTGCCTAGTGATTATAATCCAATCCGTTATGTAAGAATGACAGACCGGTTGTGCGAGGCAGCTGGCTTGCTCCCATATTTTTTGATTAAACATGCTGTTGACCAAAGAACTGGAGAACCGCCTATAGGATTCTATTGGATTCCCAATGATGGCAGACCCAGGGTTGTAACGTGGATGAGGGCTATAAGAGGCTATGAGTTCTTTTTAGACGAGAAAGAAGGATCAGCTACCATAGAATTAGATGGAGAATTTTATGGTAAGAATATGGCCATAAAACAAGCTAAGGCAGCAAAAGACAAAGGAACCTATAGATTCCAGCTAAGCTACCTACCAATATTCAGGAGAGGAGAAAGAACTCTTTATTCTTATTGGAGAAAATTGGAAGGCACTGACTATGAAAGCCCAGATAAAGGTTATAGGGGGGTAGCCCATGACAAGACCGGATCCACCCCAGTCTTCACAACATACCATGAAATTGGCGCTTTCTTTAAATGCGGCATAAGGTTGCAAAGAGATCATGAATTAGGAGAAGGAATCGAAATTTGGGTGAATCCATTTCCAATAGAAAAGCCGGCTATGGCAGAATATGTAAGGAAATTACGGGAACAAGCATTCATAGGCCGAAACGGGTTGAATATGACAGAAATGGAAAGGTTGATTGGAGCAAGGTTAATGTTGCAGAAATATGACGCCAACTTCTTTCACTGGAGTGAGAGCCATAAATAATAGCTATTCCTCTTTCTCTTCCTCAGGGCCGTAGCTTGGGACAGCAGCTTTGCTGATAATCATTATGTCTCCTACACTTTTGACAAGCTGGTGAGGCACAATAACTCCTTTTGCAGAGCCTAAAACCTTATTTAAGAACGAATTTTTTGTAGCTTTCACACGCCACCCAAATATTTTTGTTGTGGTGAGAATGGCCTCTTCAACATCGCCAAAATAATCACCGGTATCAGTAAATACCCTCATCTCGTAAACTTCAGAGACTCTTTTCATCTTTAGCATACTTGACCCCTCCTTTAAGCGAGCTACGGTCTAACTAAACCCTATGACTATATATATTTTTCTGTTTTTAGAAAGTTATTTAAAAATAATGCCTTTTTAGAGCATTAAATGCAATATAACAACCTTACCATAATAGGCACCTCTCACATAGCAAAACAAAGCCTGGATGAAGTAAATGACGCTGTAGCTAAAATAAATCCAGATATAATCGCTATCGAGCTTGATAAAAGAAGGATTTATGCTTTAATGCATGATGAAAAAAGAAGGCCGAGGCTTAGCGATATAAGGCATATAGGGCTTAAAGGGTTTATCTTTTCTATTATTGGCGCCTGGGTTGAAAAAAAACTGGGGCAATTAGTTGGAATAAAGCCAGGTTCTGAGATGAAGCAAGCAGTAAAATTAGCAAAAAAAAACAAAATAAGGCTAGCTTTGATTGACCAGGATATTGAGATTACTTTAAGGAGGTTTTCCAAGACGCTAACATGGAAAGAGAAGTGGAATTTCTTGGCGGATATATTTAAAGCTGTTGTTTTAAGAAAAAAAGAGATTGATTTTGACTTGAGGAAAGTGCCTGATAAAAAAATAATTGAAAAATTGATGAATCAAACAAGAAAAAGGTATCCTAACATTTATAAGGTGCTAGTCACAGAAAGGAATGAAGTTATGGCTAATAATCTTGCTGACCTAATGGAAAAAAACAATGATAAGAAAATTTTAGCTATTGTTGGAGCTGGGCATGAAGAAGAAATCCTGCGAATCATAAAAGAGCCAATGATAAGCTATTCTGTGACTGTCGGTTAAAAAGACCCCTGAAGACAAATTCTACTCAAAAATTTTATGATTTTAGTATAAGACAAAAGTAACGCATAATTTATATATAAGTTATGTTTTATTGT
>CAZKBD010000085.1:0-7247 GCA_964550945.1 uncultured Methanosarcinales archaeon | reverse complement strand
TTAGACCTAGTGCAAACCCTATTTAGGTTTAAAAGGAAACTGTTAAACTTCAGTTTCATAAGAAAATTAATAATGTTTTCGGTGAAATTAGCAATATAATCAAACCAAACCATAAAAACAAAACAACGCTAGTACCTTCTTTAATAATGGATATACTGAAGGATAATACTAGTATAAGAGAGTTTAGTACATTCAAATTTAGTATCCCCTTAGATTTCATAAAAAAAGACAGACTTACTAAAATGGCTATATTCTTTGCCTTTTTGATTGATGAAGGCAATATAGAAGATAAAATAGAAATAAGAATTGCTAATAAAAAAGCATTGGAATCCCTAAGGGGTATTATGATCTCATTAGGTTATAAAATATACCCTATAAGGAAATCATCATATAATGGTGTTCCAATATATATACTTGCAGTTGCTAATAAAGAGGTTAAAAAATTACTAAAAGACTATACTAAACTAATTAAGCGATATCCTTCCTGTAGGCTAGGAGATCAAGAGGAAAGCTTAAAATTCATTGTTAAAAGAAATCAATTTAACTGGACTCATCGATTCAGTCCGCAAGTTGATAAGATTATCCTAAACTCATTGATAAACAATCCCAAAACAGTTAAGGATTTAAGTAGAATCCTACTTTTGTCTCACAATAACCCTAGAAGACATTTAAAAAGGTTATACAAGAAAAGGATTGTAAAAATCATAGGTAAAAAAAATCTCTCGAACCTATGGGGCATATCCAATGAGGACAATTACAAAAACAAAGTGGCATTCCTATAAAATTGGAAAATTAGCTAGAGGTTGTAGATTATGCGTTTCTGGTTCAAAGCTGGTTTTGTTTGTAACCGGCCTTTGTATTAGAACATGCTACTTTTGTCCTCTAAGCGATAAAAAATACAAAAAAGATGTGACCTATGCAGATGAATGGCCCACAAAAAATATCAACGAAATAATAAAAGAAGCCAAGCTGATTAATGCACAAGGCGCAGGTTTTACAGGTGGAGACCCATTGTGCAAACTGTCAAGAACATTAGATTATATAAGGATTCTAAAAAAAACATTTGGCAAAAAATTTCACATTCATTTATACACTTCTTTGGATTTAGTAAACAAATATAATCTGAAGATACTATCTAATGCTGGATTAGATGAAATCAGGTTCCATCTTGACTTAGATAGTGATAGGTTGTGGAAAAAAATAAACTTAGCCTTAAACTATGATTGGGATGTCGGAATAGAAATTCCAGCTGTTCCAAAAAAAGAAAAAAATATTAAAAAATTAATCAATTTTATCGACAAAACAAACAAAACAAATAAAAATAAAATCAAATTTCTTAATCTAAACGAATTAGAGATATCTGATAACAAAGTTAATGAATTATCAAAACTAGGGTATAACACAAAAAACCAGCTTTCTTACGCAGTCAAAGGCTCAGAAGGATTAGCATTAAAACTATTGGGGTATATCAAAAAAAATAAAATAAAATTAAACGTCCATTACTGCACCGCAACATTAAAAGACAAAGTTCAGCTGGCTAACAGAATCAAAAGAAGGGCAAAGAACATCAAAAAGCCTTATGATATAATGACCAAAGAAGGAACCTTAATCAGGGGCGCAATCTACCTCGCAGGCTTAAAGCCAGGAATGGGCTACAGGAAAAAACTATTAAAAATAACCCATAAACCTGCACTAATAAAAAAATTATCATTAATTAAAAATAACCTCAAAAAAGACTTTAAAATAAAAAATATGGATATTGATGAAAATAAGCTAAGGATCCTAACCTCTGTTAAAGAAATAAACAAAATAAAAGACCAGATAAACAGCTGTTTATTAAAAAATATCTTTAAAGATAAACGCCTGCTAAAAAATAAGGAGTTATTCTTGGCAATTGTTGAAGAATACCCCACTTATGACCAGTTAGAGCTTTCAGTAGAGTTTCTATAATAATAAAGTATTTAAATAACAATACCCATTAAGCTTAATATGCAAATCACAATAAACACAAAAGACGATTCTCATGAGGACATAAGGAATGTTATAAGGATGCTGCAGCATTTAGTTGGAGATCACTCAGTAACCACTCAGCCAAATATATTCGATGGCTCTAAACCTACAGTAGGCTCTGATGGTGATGTGTTCAGCAATTTCTTTGGCAGCCAGGAAACAAAAGATAATGAAGAAAAAGAAGACATTCCGAAGATCATAGAATACTAAGTCATTTAATCTAAGTAATCCTAACTGAATTGTAAACTGCCCTATAACTAAATCTTTATATTTTATATAAAACCCAAAAACACTAAACCTATTTTTGTGATTATTTAAACAAAATCTATTTAAATGGAGAGGTATTTGCAAAAATTATGGAAACATTATCAAAAGAAGAAGTCAATGGCCAAGTCAAAGAAGCGATAAAGAGAGGCGCTGTTTTTATTCATCCTACTGACACAATTTATGGCCTAGGCTGCAATGCTTTGCTTAATAATTCTGTAAAAAAGATTCGGCAAATAAAAGAACGGTATACAAGGCCTTTCTCAGTAATTGCTCCATCAAAAAAATGGATTTACGATAATTGCGAAATCAATGAGGAAGTTGAAGAGTGGATTGACAAATTGCCAGGCCCATACACATTGATCTTGAAATTGAAAAATAAGCAGTGCATATCCTCATTTGTGAACACCAGTATGGATACTTTGGGTGTAAGAATACCGGACCATTGGTTTAGCAAGATTGTTGAAGAAGTAGGCTATCCAGTAGTCACAACATCCGCAAACTTAGTCAATCAGAACTTTATGACCTCTCTTGACGATTTAGATTCCAAGATACAAAGCAGAGTTGATTTTATCATCTATGAAGGCGAGAAAAAAGGCAAGCCTTCTAGGCTTATAGACTTGTCAAGAGAACTGCAGATAATTGAAAGATAAATATTTTCAATAAATTTAAATATGATAATGCCTTCTTGTGTTCTATGTCAGAAAAAAAACTAAAGATACTTGCAGCAGGAGATATCCATGGGGATACAGGGCTGGCTAAAAAGCTTGCAGAGAGGGCAAAGCAGGAAAAAGTCGATTTAGTTGTTCTATGCGGCGATCTAACTTATGGTGAAACATCAACCGCTAATATAATCGGCCCATTTAAAAAATTAAATGAAAAAGTGCTTCTCATACCAGGCAATCACGAAACAATTGCGACCGCAGACTTCTTAGCTGAGCTTTATGGTGTCAAAAACATCCATGGTTATTCAGTCAAATATGGCGATGTTGGAATTTTTGGCGCAGGCGGCGCGAATATAGGGTTATTCCAATTGGAAGAAAAAGAAATCTATGACCTGCTCAAGAAAGGTTTTGACAAAATTAAATATCTGAAGAAAAGAATAATGGTTACCCATGTCCATCCTTCAGGAACAATGATGGAAAAATTCTCAGACATATTTCCTGGGTCAGATGGCGTAAGAAAAGCCATAAATAGATTCCAGCCAGATATCCTGTTATGCAGCCATGTTCATGAAGCAGAGGGCATTGAAGAGAAGATAGGCAAGACTAAAGTCATTAATGTCGGTAAAAAAGGAAAGATAATTGAGATATAAACTGATTCTGATCAACTACCACGCCTAACTAATGACCACTCCACAATAGAAACTTTTATATATCAGAAGAAAAAATAGTTATAATTTTTAATTAACTTGAAGGGGATGGAAAATGCAATTAAAAAACGCTACAGCAGAAATATTTATACCACCTGGTGCAGAAATCAACCAAGCACTTGCCAGAACTACTCATATGGGTATAGGAGCACATCAGGATGATTTGGAAATAATGGCTTTTCATGGAATTCTAGAATGTTTTCAGCAACCAGATAAATGGTTTACTGGAGTTACTGTTACTGATGGCAGTGGAAGCCCTAGAGACGATGTTTATAAGGAATATACAGACGATGAAATGAGAGCAGTAAGAAGGAAAGAACAGAAAAAAGCTGCTGTTGTAGGAGAGTATGCTGCTCAAGTTCTTCTAGATTATGCAAGTAAAGCTGTTAAGGATCCAGCAAATCCAGATCTTAGAGAAGATTTAAAAGAAATAATTGCTCTCACTCATCCTAGAGTTATTTATACTCACAATCTAGCTGACAAGCATGATACGCATGTGGCTGTTACTGTAAGGACAATCGAAGCTTTAAGGGAATTAGATCCAACCAATCACCCAACAGCCATTTATGGTTGTGAAGTATGGCGAGATCTTGATTGGACTGTAGATCATGATAAAGTTACTATGGATGTTAGTGGACATCCAAACTTGCAAGCAGCTCTTATGGGCATTTTTGATTCCCAAGTATGTGGCGGCAAAAGGTATGATCTTGCTACAATTGGTAGAAGAACAGCACATGCAACATATTTTGCAACTCATGGCGTAGACACATCAACTGGATTGATATTTACAATGGATTTAACACCTTTGATTAGAGATCCTACCAAAAATATTGGTGCATATGTAAGTGAGTACATAGCTCGCTTCCAGCAAGAAGTAGTTGAAAGACTTGCTAAAGTCCAAATACAAGTATAATGGGGATTAAAAAATGGCATATAATCTGATTTCATCTGGGGGTATAAAATGAGCAGCAATCTACTTCATCAAACATTAGACTCAAAAGAATTACTTGAACTTGATCCTAACTTTATGCCCATATTTGAAGGAGATCAAAGGTATAGGGCAGCTGCACAAACTGACGGGATTGAAGTCCTACTTGCTTTATGCAGGGACAATGGGAATGTGGCTAGGGCTGATACAAGAATATTATTGGGACATGAGGAGACTGCAGAATATTTACAGGATCATGTTGCTCGTCATCTGACTAATTTTGGTGCGCATGAATTGAAATGGGCAGGCCCTCAAGAAGTCGGTGCTATTCTCCATAATGCACTTACTTCTGATAATGCGTTCTACACTTGGATTGCAAGAACATTGCTGCCTAAAACTTATGGCAGTTTTGAAATTAAAGAAGTTACATCTGATGTAATCCCTGCTCCGCAGAATACAGCAGAGCACATATGTGGTCTTGAGATGGCACCTGGAATATATATCGGAGTTGATATTGGCAGGAGCAACGTTAGAATTGTTGGTATGAACGCAGAACTGCCTGTATATTTTTCAGATACAAGATGGCAACCAGATTCGCCTGATCAGGGAGCACAAGAGTTGCTTAAGCTTGAACAAGCAGTCGCTGCTGCATCTCAAGTAATTGGACATGTGGATGGGTATGCAGGAGGTTCAGCCGGTGTCTTTGTGGGTGATAGAATGAAGATAGGACTACTTGTTGAAAAGTTAGGTGAGGGCATGTTTAATGGAGTTTTAGATCGCCTTGATGAAACATATGGAAGATTTGTGTGGCTTCACGATGGTACAATGATGGCTGTGGAAGGAAACGTGCTTGCGCCACAATTAGGAGGTATTTTAGGAATCGCCATGGGAAATGATGAGGGTTCTGGTTACATCAGTCCTGAGGGCGTACCATCTACAGCACTGCATGAAAACGCATTTCATCGTATGAATAGGTATGCTGAAGGATTTTCTAAAGGAGAAAGCCAACCGCCGGGATCAGCAGGCTCTATTTTTTCACAAAAAGGGCCAAATAACCTCTACATTGCGAACGGCGGCACATTGGCTGGATTAGGGGTTGCTGAAGATGCACATCCAAGAGATATTTTTTTAAAACTAAGGGGATTATTGGGCGGGCCACAAGATGAATTTGTGAGAAAAATAGCATATACAATAGGAGCTGAGTTTGCATATGCTACACCTTCTCGCCTTGAGATGTGTGCTCCAGGAACTACTATATTACTTGGAGGTAAAGTCATGGAAGGCAAGTTTGGGGAGTGTGTATTTGATGCTGCCAAACAGGTTTTTAGAATGTATGAAGATAAATTTCCATCAGAGATTTGCGTTGTAGAAAGCCCAGATTTTCTTTCATTAGTAAGGCCTGAATTAAGAGATGCATTTGAGCGAAATGGTAAATCTATAAGCGATTATGGTCAAGCTTATGCTGCAGCAGTACTGGCTGCAAGGGTAAGAGCAGGTAGACAATAAACGTAGATCCAGTATTATCTAATTTTAGCTTTATGGTGCTGTTGACAGTTGTTTAGGGAGCATTTGTAGATGATTAGTAATCCATCACCCTTTCAAAACACCAATTGGCTCCATCCTGATTACCTTCAAAGAGATCCCAGAGCCATGAACTGTATTTATCACTTCTTCAACATCTTTGTATGCTTCTGGCGCTTCTTCTGCCAAACTCTTTGGTGAAGGCGCTTTGCTTACAATTCCTTTTTCAGCAAGCTTTCTTTGCACATCATTGCCGCTCATCTGCCTTAATGCGCCATGCCTTGACATTGCTCTTCCTGCGCCATGAGCAGAGCTTCCAAATGTTTTTTCCATAGCAGTTTCACTTCCTTTCAAAATGTAAGAAGATGTTCCCATCGAACCAGCCAACAATACAGGAATATCAGGAAAGCTTCTTGTAGCTCCTTTCCTATGCACAAATAACATCTTTTTTTCACCATTAACAATATGCTCTTCTTCTTTTACTACATTATGGCAGATCCCATATACAGTATTCATACCCATTGATTCCCACTCTTTTTTGAAAATTTTCTCAAAAGTTTCCCTTATCCATTGCGTCATAACTAACCTGTTAGTAAACGAATAATTAACAGCGCATTTCATTGCTGCAAAATAATCCTGGGCTTCTTTTGATTTTGCAGGAGCGCAAGCCAATTGCCTATCTGGTAGCCATATCTTATATTTTTTCACAGCTTCTTCTTGTATCTTCAAATAGTCTGTAGCAACCTGATGCCCTAAACCTCTGCTTCCGCAATGCAGCATTATCAAAACTTGGTCTTTATCACTAATTTTCCATTCTTTAGCCTTGTGCTCATCAAAAACATCTGTTACTTTCTGGATCTCCAAGAAATGGTTTCCAGCTCCTAACGTTCCTAATTGTGGGCCTCCTCTTTTCTTTGCCAAGTCAAACACCTTTGATGGGTCTGCTCCTTCCATTTTTCCATTTTCTTCCATCTGTCTTATATCTTCTTTTATGCCATAACCCTTTTCAACAGCCCATTCACAGCCACCAACCAAAACCTCATCCAATTCATTAGCATTCAATCTTAATTTTCCTTTAGAGCCAACACCGCAAGGAATAGCATTAAACAAAGCCGGAACCAATTCTTTTAACTTTTCTTTAACATCTTTATA
>CAZKBD010000084.1:0-7298 GCA_964550945.1 uncultured Methanosarcinales archaeon | reverse complement strand
TTTCAGCGAAGAAGGCTCTTCAACAACTGATGGGATAACATGGATAAATGGAATGTTAAAGACCTACTTAGGAGAGCCTCCTTATTATCTAGATGCAGAGTGCTATGATTATGTTACTCTAGAAGGAAGTGTAAATTATACAGAATGCTACTATGAACTGTTGGCTGTTTATGAAAGTTGCATAAATTACAGCCAATCTCTTTATGGGCTAAGTGATGATGGTTATTCTTTTTATTCTGTATGTGCAGAGCATTGTCCAGAGGGCATATGTTTACCGGGATATAATTGCACAACAGGAACTGAAAAAAACCACAGCTTAGCCACTTCAAATGTTCGTAGTTATAGTGTTTCTCTAGTTAGCTTTATCGATTGTGATAACGGAGCAAGTAATCAGGGTTATGAAGCAGATGAGTCTCCAGGCTATGTAATAGACAAAAAAAGAGCGCATTGCACTGGAACAACTACTTTTGATTATCAAGGAAGGTATGGAACTGACCTATGGGTACCTTATAAATCAACATCCTGCCCTTCTGGCCAGACTTGTGATACTAGCTTAGATGATCAGGAAATAAACATCTCAACTGGCTCTATTCCTAGCCCTTGTGCATATAGTACAGATTTAGCAATATTAGAAGTAACACCTATACAGGTTATCCCTAATGTGAATATGGTTAAAGGAAAGTCAGGTTATGTTAGAGTTATTGTTCACAATTATGGCCCATTAAATGCTACAGGACAAGTTAATGTTACTTTTGATGGAAGTCCTTTAACGCCTTATGATCCTACAAATGCTACTTTATTTATTGCTAATGGAGCTAATGAAACTTTTGATTTTAGTTTTAAACCAGATACAGCTGGAAGTAGTAAGATAATAAGTGCGAATGTTACAATTGTGAATTGAAAATAAATAAAAAACTATTAGGAGATGAATAAAAGTGAAAAATAAAAGATTACAAAAAATGAATAAGAAGAGTTTGTTAGTTTTAGTCTTACTTTTGTCGTTCTTAACTATTGTTGGCTGTACAAATAATGGAAAAGAAAATACGAATGTTACAGAGGAGGGTATTGATCTTGATTTGTATTATTGCGAAAAAGATGCAGATTGTCTTATTACGACGCATGATATTAACATGTGTTGTGAAAGTCAGTGTGGAATTTTCGTATTTAATACTAAGACTATCGAAAAAAATAAAGTTTGGAGAGAAGATAATTGTGATTTTGAAACTGAAACTGAGTTTACCGATCCTAAGTGGCACGGTTGTCCAAGATCGCCTTATTTTGAGTTCATCGAATGTAATATAGATAAGATTAGAAAAGCTATAGCTATCTGCAAAAACAATAAATGTGAGATTAAATATGAATCTACTGAAAATATTATTGATGGGATTCAACTTCACTTGTCAACGTCAGAAGTCAACGTTTCATTTATTAAGAAAGAAAATATTGAGCCACTAATCATGAATGATCCTCTGTATTGCTTTGGTCGTAATAGCATTCCAAATTGCGTTTGTCAAGAGGGTTACGTAAAAATTGTTGATGTCAGAGAGGTTCCATTATGTGGGCCTAAATTATGCTCATATGTATCGGGTGTTGTTTTTATTGGAGATGAGGGCATCCCAAACTATGATTATTGCATAAGTAGTATCAGTAGAAAACAGTTTGAAAGTTGTGAAATTATCAACTATCAACAAGGTAAAGACTTATGTGTTCTAGCATACGTTGGATTAACTAATGATACTTCTGCATGTACAAAAATTGAGGATGAACATTTGAAAAATGAATGTTATACATAAGGCACTAACAAATAAGAAAGTATGTAAATTTGGGATATACTTAGCTTTTTTATTTTTTATAAATATTTCAATATCCTATGCTTTAACTGATAGCAATCAGTCCAACAATGTTATGAATATAAGTATTGATGTAGTTGAAACAGAAGTTCTTAGTTTCTCTTTTGTTCATTATGCAGAGGATGAATCAGATGATGTGGATGGTTATGATTCTTTAGTTAGTGATCAAACAGAGTTTATTTCAAATGTTTACCCTATTAGAGATGAAACTCCTTTTTTTGTTAGAGAAGAAAGTGATTTTATAGAAATCGATAAAAGTAAAGCAAATTGTTCTTTGGTTAAGGATTTGGCAAGGAAGGTTGGAGTTTCTTCTATGAATACCAGTAAAGTAATTGGAATTATCTCAGGAGCATCATCAAATAAATATGCAAGTGGTATGGCTGGGTTTGCATGTGGAGGCACTTCTACACAGGTAGTGATTGTTACAGAAGAAACAGGAGCAGGGGATAATAAAGAAGCTTCAGGCGCACATGAGGTTGGGCATACTTATGGTCTTTGTGATGAATATAATCTTTCAGATTTCCGGATAAGAGATGACAACAAAACTTCTAGTAGTGGATTAGGGTGTCCTAATGGAGATAAAAATGAGGACGGCTTATTAGACTCCGAATGTATAAACACTTATGGTGTATCTGGTCTTAAAGGTTGCCCAGTTGAAAATCAAGACCTAATTATAGATATCTATTTTAAAGATCAAGGAGTTAACTACGCTGTTAATATGTATGGCAGTCGTCCAAACAAAACTTCAGATAAAAGAAGGTGGGTAAATAATCAAACTTATTCACATCTACTCTCTGAACTGAATGGAACAGGAGAAGTTATTTGTACTGATAAAGAGTTGATTATTGTTTCTGGAAATATAAACAAGTCTTTCAATACAACTTTAGATAATTTTTACATTGTTAAAGGGGGGTGTTATGTTAATGAAACTATAGTGTCTGCACCCGCAAACGTAACTGTATTAAAAATAGAACAAAAAGGGATTGGTGGTGTAGTTCTTAATCTGTTATCTAGAGTAATAGATTATTTTATTACAGGAGACGGGGGAGAACTTACTGAAATTAATGAAATGCCTTTTGTATTTGTCATGCTTTATAATGAAAATGCAACCACTTTTAATTTTATTAACCAATCAAATAACGCTTCTTTAACGCAAAGAAATGTCACCCCCAACACCCCTTCTATAAACATAACTTACCCTCAAGGCGGTGAAAATCTCCAAAGTAAATTCAACATCACATGGAATGCAACAGACGCAGATGGTGACAATGTCTATTATACTACTTTAGATATAGACCTAAATCAAACTTATTACGAACTAAATCCAGATGATTTTGATGGAGGCACTAATTATATGATTAAAGTTCTTGCTACTGATGGGGTTAATACTGGTAGTAACGTAAGCAATACATTCACTCTTGTTCCCCAATTAAACATAAATTCTTTATCAGCCTCACCTTCACCTCAAGGATTTGGAGAGAATGTAACAATCACAGCTAATATAACTGACATCAATGGAACTAGTGATATTGACACAGTTTTAGTCGGCATAACCCCTCCAAACGAGCAGCAAACAAACCACACAATGAATTACGCAAGCGGAGATTTATGGAAGTATAATTTTACAGACTTCACAAATGGAACTTACACATATACAGTTTATGCAAACGATTCAACCGGATTAACCGATTCTGCTTCAGGAACATTTGAAATGTACGTTAACTTGTACATCAACATAAAAACTTTAAACAATTCTTACGTTGACAATAAATTGGTTAACATAACAGACCCACCTGCTGTTACTGTCAGATTAGGCCAGCCTGATATTGTTGAAGTTGATAAGTCAAAAACAAAATATGCAGATATCAGTAAGGAGCATGTTAATGGAGATAATATAACTGTTGAAAATAACTTTGCAAAACTTAACGCTTATCCTTTTATAGTTAAAGCTGGTGAAGAACAAAGCTTGGAATTAACTAAAAAAGCTGGATTGTTAGCTTCTTCTGTAAGATTAGGAATAGTTAGCGAAGATGATTTATTCACTTCTGTTGAATATTTTGACGGTGAAAAGTGGGTTTGGTTTAATTTGACTAAAAAAGAGAATGGCAATAATTTTTATTACTATACAAATGATTTCAAAATAAATGATTTTAATAAACTAAGATTTAAACCATACCATAGAGACCTTGCAGCTTCTGGTGTTTATGAATATAATATTTCTATTCTAAATAAAGACACCCTAATAGGCTATTTAGAGCTAGACCCCGGAGTTAATATTACTGGTTGCACTTCTGATGCAACTACTGTTTACTGCGAAGATGGGAGCTTTACAGGAAATTATATTTATGATGCTAAGAATGTGTTTATTGACAATGCCACACTAACAGGGGACACAAATAGCCTGTTGCAGATAAACAATACTGGCTGGGTTAGGATAAATAATTCTAATCTACAGGTTACAGCAACAGCTACTCCAAACATAACAATAACCTCCACAGGGATTATAGAGATTACTAACTCTACCTTGAAAAGTTATGATAACGCTTATGGGGATGATTATTACGCTTATGTGTCTTTATACAGCAACGAAGACATCTACATAAAGAACCATAACACCCTATGGAGTGAGGTAACTACGTATAGATTAGGCAAGATAGAGATAAGAACACCCAAAAACATAGAGATAGGCCCCGAAACAAGTTTAATAGCGCAGGGAATTGATGGAGAAGACAAGGGAGGAGGGAATATATCTATTTTTGCAGGAGGTAATATAGATTTTAAAGAAGGGGTTAATTTGTATGCTTACGGTGCAGATGCTCAATCTGGATTAAGCAATGGCCGAAGAGGAGAAGATGCTGAAATCTTAATTAACGGCTCTATTATCACTTTTAGACAGTGGAATAATTTTACTGTAAATCCGGGGAAGTGCGGTCCAGTCACTACTGACTGTGGTGGCAATCCAAGCGGTACAGGCTATTTCTATATTAGAGGAAGAGAGATTAAATTTGAAGGGAATAATACAATAAACCAAAACAAAGATGAATTAATTAACTATTTGACCTTCAATGCAACTGATTTGCTGGAATTCAAAGATAATGCTTCTTTTTCTATATATCCTGCCAGGGCAAACAATCTATGGAATGTACATGAAAAATTAGGCATATTCAATCCAGCCCTTACAGATCCTATACAAGTTAATTGCAAAGATGGCTTGAAAGTTTACTGGAATGGAAGCCATGATATACAATTTGACTGCAACTACACTAATATAACGCGTGAAGAATACTTTGCTGGCGAAGAAGATACAGAATCAAAGCTAAGAAATGATGAAACAACAAACACTTCTGTTTATCTCTTAATGAAAGTGCAGTTCTGGAACGGAAATAGCTGGATAGATGAATCTGTTAGGGTTGATGATACCAGCCCTCAAAGGATTGAACCAGGAGTAGCTAATCAGCTGAAATTTGACTCTATCTGGAATCCAAATACGTGGAATACTTCAACAAACTCTCATGGTAATGGAACTTATAGGGCTTATGCTACAGCAACTGACGAGAATAATATTATTTTGAAAAACAAGGATGGAACTAATATTTCAGCCAGCTATAACTTCACTCTTAATACAAGCCGCAAATCAGATGGCGGATCTTGTACTTTAAATGATGAATGCCAGTCAAACTATTGTGATAATGATGGAATTGGATTAGCAGATGACAACTGGTGCTTTACTCCTTACAACACCTATTTTGATGGACAGGAGACAAGCTATTGCGAATACTCAACTAATAATGGAATTGCTGATTGCGATGAAAAAGTTCCAGGTACAGACTTAGATAAATGTGTAGGGACTTCTTATTACGAGGATGAGTGCAGCAGCGTATGCAATTATCAGGATATAACCTCCGTATTTGAATGCACTGAATCAGGCTGTTTATGCACAACTCCACAATGCGATGGTATAGCTCCACAAGGTACAATAAATTATTGCAACAAATCAGGACAAACTTATTTTCAAGATGACTGCGGGTCCATTGCTACAGCAGAAGATACAAATAATATATGCATATCTGCTAATTCATTGCAATCAGGAGACGGATGTACTGCAGATGTTGCATGCAATGGTTTAACTGCAGGCACCGGCAATTGTAATTCAAGCTGTAATTTTGTAGTTGGTTGCGGAGCTACGATAACAACTGGATTTGTATTAGAAGAAGACCTCCTAAACTGCACTGGTGATGGCCTCATTATTGGAGCAAATAACATAACCATTGACTGCAATGGTCATTTAATTACAGGTGACAGCTATGGAACTGATGATTCTGGCATTTTGCTTGAGGATAAATCGCATGTTACTATCAGAAATTGTAATATATCTGGTTTTGACTATGGAATATTGTTGGATAACAGCAGCTTTAATAACCTAATTAGAAATACCCTGTACAACAACAGCCCCGGGATTCTACTTTTTATGTATGCTTCAGGAAATGTTCTGGTTAATAATACTATCCACAACAATAGTCTTGCTGGTATACTCTCAGAATTAAATTTTAACAATACATTTACTGGAAATTATTTCATTGGAAACAGTAATCTTGGGCTACACTTTTTTGGCTCAAGTAATAACACCATCTGGAATAATAATTTTACAAATAATGTCAATAACTCTCTTGAAGTCGCATCTAACAATAATAGATGGAATCTCAGCACAATAGGTAATTATTGGAGTGATTTTAAAAACAACCCAGGCTATCCTTTTTATTATAAGATTTATAATATTTCTGGCGATGGCAATGGCATTGATTGGCATCCTTTTGGAAAAGCTAACCTTTCAGACCCAAACAAATTCGTAATCCAAAACACTACAGGAGGAACTGTAGCATGGTTAGGTGATTATGGCAATATTGTTCTTAAAGGCACTTGCAGCTCAGGAGGAGCATGCACAGCTCCGGATAATTCATATATTTTCAAAGACTCTTCTGGAAATGAAGTTGCTCATATAGATTCAAATGGTAATCTCTGCATAGAAACAGGAGATTGTTCAGATCAAAGCAATAACTGTAACAATCCAACAGGAGACTCGTTCCTTGTCAAAGATGAATCAAATACAATTGTAAGTTATATTGATGGAAATGGGGATTTGTGCTTAATAGGTAATTTGATAGAAAACGGAAATCCGTAAAAAACTTTTTAGTTTTTTACGCCAGAAAATCCAGAGGATTTTCGCTGCGTGAGGTGTAAAAATGGAAAAAAACAAATCAAATATGGAAAATAAAGATATTTTCCATAACCAATCATTAAAGCTTGTTTTCTCACTAATTTTAGCATTTAACCTAGCGATAGCTCTAGCCATGGCAGAGAATATTACAGCAAAAGCAGGGGATTTAGCTGTTGATGGAGATGTTAATGCAACAAATTTCTATGGCGATGGCTCTGGATTGACAGGAGCAA
>CAZKBD010000083.1:0-7387 GCA_964550945.1 uncultured Methanosarcinales archaeon | reverse complement strand
CCCGCAGCTTGCTGCGATTGGGATAGGCGATGCCTATATTAATCGTTTATTTTTTTACAAATAATGACATAAGCCCGCCTACCAAGATAACGCCTAGGCACATCGACCTTAGCGCTTGTTCCAATGGGGTTCACTTTTCTCTCAAGGAATCCTTCTATTTTGTCATCCTTTAAGGTAAGTTTTCCCTCGTCAAGGTTCACAATTCTCATCTTAAGTTATCTATAGATAACTTAAGTTTATATGTTTTTCGGTGCTACAGAATATACATCAAAAATCAGGGGGTGCTTACAGAGGAGAAACGCAAAAGTTTACGTTAAAAACTAGCTCTCTGCAGAAATCAGATATATTGAAATTATACATTTTATATCACTTAGTTTTTAACGCCAGAAAATGACATCACCCTATCAATTCATAAATAGAATTTGGTGGCATTTTCGCTGCGTTAACTTTGCTCAGCTTTGCAATTATCGCACAATAAAGAACTATCTACTTTATTCAATTTTTCAAAATATTCGCCGCAGCTTTCGCATATCCCCTCATTTGGAGAAATATGGTGGATTGGTTTTCTGCTTTCTTCCCTTAGCTCAAACTTCTCTACCATAATATCAAACAATTGCGGCTCTATCTTGAGAACATCTTTCAGTGTTAACAGGCCAATCATCTTGCTGCCATCCATGACAGGCAAATGCCTTATGTTTAAGTCCCTCATTTTGATTAATGCTTCATAGATGTCGCTGTCGGGGGCTATCGTTATCAGCTCTTTAGCCATTATATCGCTGACTTTTGTTTTTTTTGGGTCCAATCCAGCAGAAACCCCTTTCCTCACAATATCCTGCTCTGTTATAACTCCTTGTAATTTGCCATCATCCTTTACCATCAGAGCGCCAACATGATTATCTGCCATAATCCTTGCGCAGTCTTTCAGAATAATGTCAGAAAAAACAGTTATTGGTTTTTCAGTCATCGCATCAATGACTTTTATTCCTGTTTTCATACAAATAATGAATCTAACTATCTTTATAAACATATCTGTTCTTCAAAATATATTTTAAGAAAAACAAAAAATGGCATGCTCCTCACAAAAAGAAAGAATATTTATATACTAAATCTCTCTTTTAATATCTGGATGGTTTTAAGACACTTAACTAAGGAACAAGCGAAAGAGGAAGTTAAGAAACTCGTTGATAAATATAATAGAATTCTCGAATCTGGCTCTATAAAACGATACAAAGAAGAAGATACAAAAGCAGAATTTATCGAGCCCTTATTTGAAGCATTGGGGTGGGATGTAAGGAATATCAACATTGATGAATTAGTCTATAAATTATACGGGATAACTGAAGAAGAAAAGAAGATTATCGAGGATTCTTTAAAATGAGCGACTTAGTCGGGCAATCCCACAAAGAGCTTGAAGAAAAATATGGCTTTGATTTCTATTTAGAAACAAAAGATAACTTTCTATTGGGTAAAAAAATAGATTGCAGGAAACTAATTGATTCCTTCATAGAGTTCAATAAAGAAAAAGAATTGAAGGTGGTAAAATTATATGATGGCGTAATACAATATATCAAAGAAATGGACTTGACTGAAATAAAGAATAATCTTATACTCTTATCCAAAAATAAAGGAATGTTTTATGACAACTCGGATGACGAACTTGCAACATGTTATGGTTTTTTATGCGATGACTACCACGCCGAAATAATGCCGGGCATAATATTCTTTTCAGGAAAAGAGGAATATGTCAAAACTTTTGCCAATATCCTAACTGAGAATAGTATTGAATATCACGAACCTAAAAAGATATCTGACATTGACAAAAGCATAGAAATCACAAAGGAAAAGCCTAGAAAGTTAGGAAGAAATGACCCTTGTCATTGCGGCTCTGGAAAAAAATACAAGAAGTGTTGTCTTGATAAAGATATTAAAGAGACTGGAAAAGCTGTGAAAGTTGACTCATTATGGGAAGAAGGGTATTTTGCAGAATCATTGAGTCCAAAAGAAATAAAAGAAAAGGAAAAAACTATTCATATGAATCATGACGAAGACATGCGTTTCAATTGCAAAAATTGCAATGCAAAAATCTCAGCACATAACAAGGATTGGCATAATGGGATGTGCGATGCTTGTTTTAACAAGGAGTTTTTTCCAGAGGATTGAAAATGGATGAAGATGAGTCATTGGTAGTTTTTCAGGATAGAAAGATTAGGAGAGTTTGGCATCAAAACCAGTGGTTTTTCTCTGTAATAGACATTGTAGCTATTTTAACAGAACAGGAAGATTCGCTTACAGCAAGGAAATATTGGAACAAGCTAAGCCAAAGGCTAAGAGAAGAGGGAAGCGAAGTGGTGACAAATTGTCACCGGTTGAAACTTTCAGCAGAAGATGAAAAATCAGATGGACAGGACACTCATTAACACGATTTCCGAATTAGCTCGCAAAGAGAAAAAGATAAATGAATTTAAAAGTCGGATAAGGGTTAAAGGGAAAATCGTTAAGAAAGGAAAAACAAAGAAAGGAAGCATTAAGCTGATTGTTCAGAAAGCTGATGACAAATACAATTTTGTTGTTATTAAGGCGCATAAGGAAAACTTTGCTCTTGCTGAGCGACTGGAAGTGGGTTCTTTTGTTTCAGTGGTGGGCATAAGCAAGTTTAGAGCCATTATATGCACACAATTAAAGCAATTACACAAGATGGATGAGAGCAGGCAGGCAGTACTTCCGTTTACATGATTAGCCTCTTATACAAACACTGAAAACTTCATAAATTAACCAAAACACTTAAAGAACTTAGTAGTTTACCAAAACTTCAACTATTGGTTCCAGAAACAAAAAGATTAAATAATAAGAAGTTAAACCCCCTAATATACATAGGCGAATATAATGAAAAAGTTAAAACAAATTCAAACCATCCTGGCTTCAAGTAAAAATGAATTAAGAAAAAGATACAAAGTCAGGGAGCTTGGTATTTTTGGCTCTTACGCAAGGGGTAAGCAAAAAAAGTCTAGTGATATTGACATCCTCGTAAAATTTAATCCTAATGCAACGCTCTTTGATTTTGTCGGAGTGGGAAATTACCTTGAGGAAAAGCTAAAGATAAAGGTGGATGTTGTTTCTGAAGGAGGAATAAGACCCGAATTAAAAAACAACATCATCAAAGAGGTGGTTAAGGTATGAAGAGGGATTACCAATTATTTGTTAAGGATATCATTGCTGCAATGGAATCCATTGAAGAGTTTGTAGGTGATATGACTCTTGAGGAACTTCAGGCAGATGAAAAGACATCAAGCGCAGTGATTAGGAAATTTGAGATAATTGGTGAAGCTTCAAAGCATATCCCACCTAAAATAAGGGGCGAGTATAAGGATATCCAGTGGACATCAATGGCAGGAATGAGGGATAGGCTCATTCATGCATATTTTGGGATAGACTACAATCTGGTCTGGCCAGCGATAAAAAATGAAATTCCAAACCTTAAGCCCAAGCTAAAGAACTTACTTTCAAACATGGAACAAGAAGAAAAATGAAGCTTGTCTGAAATTTTCACGAAACTAACCAAAAATCTTAAAGAAATCAGTAATTCACCAAAACTTCAACATCTTTCCCGAATATCCTTTTCAAATCCTCAAAAATAGGCTCTTTGATGAAAACCTTAGGAGGAATCTCTACTTTTGACAAAGCCTTTTCTAATTCCTCCAGAGAGCTTGCCTCTACAGTGCCTAACCCTCCATTAGGCTTTATCTTAGCTTTTGACAGCTCTTTTTCCTCGTGGTCTATGTCATGGATTATGTAAGCTTCATCTCCTAGCAGCATAACCTCGCCATACTTATTTCCGTGCTTTACCCTGATTTTTGCTCTCTCCAATTCTCTGCCTCTCTTCCTTTGTATATATTCAACTAAGAACTTAACAAAATCATTGGAATTTTTCTTTACATTTTCAACTTCAGTTTTAGTTAATTTTTTATCATCATAATCTTTCTTGGCTTTTAGTATCTCGTTTAATACTCTCAAATACTTTGCTGGTATTTTACCTTCACTGATCATCTTATCCTCAAATATCTTTACAATCTCAATGTCGCTTACTCTTTCAATCCCCTCAAGCTTTAAAACATCCCTTATGATCGTAACGACAGTATCATATATATGCACCATATCCTGCTCTTCTTTTATCTTTTCTATCTGCGTGAATAATCTTTTTATCCTGCTTAGGTATTTCTTTGCGTCATCCACAAGCTTATCAAGGTCTTTTCCTGCCAGCTCTTTTCTTGTGCCATGCTCAAGCTCTTTCCTGACTTCAATATTCCTTTCCAGTATCTCCACATATTTTTCTTCTAACAACCCTTCTTTTTTGACAAATATCTCCCGCATCAATTCTGCTGTTTCCTTTGGCGCAGGCGGCGGGACACCAAACATCATCAGAGCTGCCTGGCTTGGTGTTAATATTGCATAATAAGTATCTTCCATGCCTATTGCCTTGATAGTGCTTTCTGCTCTTCTTATCATCTGCTCTCCGCTTTGCATGAACATATCAATTGCTTCAACACTTGGCTTGATCTTGCCCATCCTCAACAGCAATTTCCATGGCATAAAAACGCCGCGATCATAAAAAGGAACACCATCTCTAAGCAAAGTGAATATGATGGGGTTAGCTTCTTTTAGGCTCTCCCAGAAATCCGTCAATATGTAAACCTGGATATTCAGCTTGTTCCTTATCTGAGTTATCTCGCCAGCTTCAATCCCCATTCCAATGATTATAGCCCTTAATTTGTCTTTTAACTCCGCCCTTGTCATCTTTTTAACATCAGTATCATCAATAACGATCCATACATCTATGTCGCTTGTTTTAGTTGCCCTTCCTTGAACCAAAGAGCCAGCCAAGACATAGCTGACAATATATTTCTCAAACTTCTTCAGGACCATATTTTTATGGATCTCTGCTATTTTGATTGCGCTTAGCATTCCCGTGTCATAGATAGGCGCAGACAATGCGATTAACTGCAGTACTTCATATTTTGCATCATAGCAATTCTGCCATAATTCAGAGAGTATTACAGTTTCAGGTGCAATATTCTTATCAATCTCTTTGCCAATGCTAAGGATTATTGAAGTTAATTTATCCTTTAATTCAAACTTAGACATCTTTTTGCTGTCAGAATCATCAACCAGAACTAAAACGCTGATTATATCCTTATCAATCTTTTCTCCTTCCCTTGGCTTTGGAGGAGGTAATAAAGCAACCCCTATAATGTATTTATCAAACTTCTCAATTATCTTTTTTTGGAATTTATCTAATTTTGCTTTTATCTGCTGCAGCTTTTCCTGAACTTCTTTTGGGAGCTCCTTAGGCAGATTAGGCATAGGCATATTACCCATTTGTCCTGCAGAAAAATCCTCAACTTTAGGTATCTGAGCCAATTCTTTAGTTTCTTTATTGTCCTTATTTTCCTTGTCTTCCTTTTTGTACTGTTTAGCCATCTTACAGTGACATAGTTGCTATATTATTTATAAACCTTTTGATTAATCAATTTCAACATAAACCTACAAAGTATGTGCAATCGTGATTTTCAGTTAATAATAAAAAATTAAAAAGATTGTCAATAAAAAATTAAAGTTAAAAGATAAAAAACAATTTTAAAATAAATCAAATATTCTGTAATTTTAAAATCAATGGTTGATTATTAACCACTGCAGTTAAAATCAAAGGTTAAAAACATATTTTGAATCTTAGAGTATAAACAATTTATGAATAAATAGTAATAAAAATAATAAATTATTACCAGCTACTCTCCAAAGTGAACAACACCTAGTAGATTACCCTCTTGTATCTCTATTCCAGCATAGTAAAAACCGAAAGGTTTATATTAGGGCAAATATAAATCAAATAATTAGAATAAGTAATAATAAAATAACAATTATAGGTGATGATTAATGGCTAAACCCAAAACCGATCTTGACGAAAAAGTGATTGATCAATTCTACAAACTTGGCGAAGAGCTAAGAAAAATTCCTGAATCAACTTCTGCAAAAACTCTTCATGATTTGGTTAATTCAGAGGTCCAGACTTATTATATGAAAAATAGTGATAAAGAAAAAGGTCACTTAAAATTCAAGAGTGATGAAGAGGCTAGAACGTTTGCTGGAAATTTGTGGGACAAATCAGCAGACCATATTGCACAGACGTATCTGGGGATGGATAAGAAAGATATTGATAAGCTAAAGAAACAAAAGGACCAAGACGGAAATAATATGTGGGAAACCTTTATGAGGTCATATATAGGTGTAGATAGGGATGCATTCCAAGACCAGGTTGCTAATCTTGAAGAGATAAATCCCCATAGTCTTTATGACCAATTGGTAAAACCTATTTATAGCCACCATGTAGGTGTTAGACAAAGCCAACGCATGCATAAAACTATTAGAACTACAGAAGATGCTCAAAATGCTTTAAAGTATATGGCTATGGTTAAAAAGCACAATCCAGAGACTTACAAAGGAGCAGCAGTACCTAAAAAAATTGCCTCAGTTCAGGATATTTATGAGCCTTTCAGTCAATGGGTGGGTAGTATGCCTAGGCAATACAATCCGCTACAGCCAGAAACCCACGAAGCAACATACAAAAAAGAAAAGAAAAAATAATCAGTCTTTTTCTTGTTTGTTCTATCTTATCAAAAACCATTGCGTTTCCTCTCAAAAAACCGAAAGGTTTATATATACATTATACTTATTAGTGTGTATAAATAAGTACAAAAATGCTATACATCAACAAAAAAGACATCATCAGGATTAACCAGGAAATTGGCGAGTCAGGAGAATTTCAAAATGAATCCAGCTTAGAATTCGCTTTGCACACTATAAAACACAAAAAAAGCTGGCTCTACGAGTTGAGCTACCTGATAAGAAGCCTTTTAGTGGATCATTGCTTTCGGGATGGAAATAAAAGGACAGCCTTGGTTATCACAATAACCTATTTTGAGGATGAGGATATAAAATTTGATAAAGATGCGCTTATAAAACTAATATGGGATATTGCGAAGAAAAATGTAGCAGATATAAACAAAATACAGAGGATGGTAAAAAATGCCTTCATTTTATGATAAAGCAAAAAAAGTAATAAAAGAAAACCAGGATATGCTGACTGTACTTGAAGAGCTGGACAGAACAGGCAAATTCAAAAAAAGGACATACAAAAAAAGGGTGAATTTTACAATAGATGAAGAGCTATTCATAAAATTCAGGAATTACTGCAAAAAAAATTCATTGAATATGTCTGCTTTGGTTGAAAAATACATAGAAAAAGAACTCGTCAAATAAATCTCTTTTCTTCTCAAAAAACCGTAAACTTTTGCGTTTCTCCTCTGTAAGCACCCCCTGATTTTTGATGTATATT
>CAZKBD010000082.1:0-7651 GCA_964550945.1 uncultured Methanosarcinales archaeon | reverse complement strand
CAAAGGAGCACGCCGCGCTTCTCAAGGGCACTAAAAGTATCAGCGATGTCAATCCTAAGGATTATGACGCCATTTTCGTGATTGGGGGGCAATCGCCGATGTACACAATGGTGAATGACGAGGATTTGCATAAGCTCTTTGCAAAATTCTACGAAAGCAAAAAAGTGGCAGCTGCCGTGTGCCACGGGACAGTCATACTTCTCAAGACAAAAACCTCCGATGGGAAACTTCTCGTAGAGGGGAAAAAGTGGACGGGTTTCTCAAATGCGGAAGAAGATATCGCCGACAAAGCAGTTGGTCAGCGTATCCAGCCTTTCCGAATTGAAGACGAAGCGAGAAAAATACAAAATACAACATTCGTTGTTGCACCGCCTTTCTCCTCTTATGCAGTGGTCGATGGCAACCTTATTACTGGCCAGCAACAGTATTCTGGCGCAGAAACGGCGCGGCTTGTGCTGAAATCCTTGGAGAAATAACTATGGAAATACAGAAAAAGAAAAGCATTACTCGGGAAATTTATGAGGGCTTCCAACGTGGCGAATTGGAAAGATGGGATGCTGTAATATCGCCTGATGTGGTTGTTAAAAGTCCGGGGTTGCGAGAACCTGTCAAAGGAATTGAGAGTCTAAAAAAATGGGGCTCTGAATTTTTAAAAGCTTTGGAGCCGAGGATTGATCTCATCGACGAATATGAAGGAAGCAACAGGGCTTTTATTGCCGTTAACCTAAACTGGAAGCATGTCAAGCCATTTTTCAATCTTCAACCAACGGGCAGAGAAGGCACATCCATCGAATATTTTATCCTCAAGGTTGAAAATGGCAGGGTTGCTGAATTTCAGGTAGCCGACGCCTCGCTTGACCTGGCTCTTTATCTTTGGGACAGAGGCTGGCCCCAGGCGCATGGACTTCATCCTGTGCCGATTGTTAAAGGGATTGAACGTTAATTAATAAGTCTGACTTGGAGGATTAACATGAACACAAAAAATATGAAAATCGGCATTTTAGGCACTGGCATGGTAGGCAGAAGCCTTGCTGGAAAACTTACTGAACTTGGTCATGATGTGGTGATAGGCACACGTGACGTAGCCAGCACATTGGCAGAGAGTAAACCTAATTCATTCGGAGAACCGCCCTTTAGTGCATGGCAGAAGCAAAACCACAACCTACCGCTAAGCACATTCGAGAAAGCGGCGCTGCATGGTGAATTGGTGATTAACGCCACGCGCGGCACAGTCTCTCTTGATGCACTTCACTTGACGGGAGCGAAAAATTTGAATGGCAAGGTCATCCTTGATATCGCCAACGAACTTGATTTCTCAAAAGGAATGCCACCACGCTCACTTGCCAAAGATGAGGAATCGCTTGGCGAACGGATTCAGAAGGCCTTTCCTAAAACACGAGTAGTCAAATCTCTTAATACTATGCGGGCGAATGTGATGGTGAACCCGACAGCGATCGCAAATGGAGACCATACTGTATTTGTCAGCGGTAATGATGCAGAGGCAAAGCGAGTGGTAGTAAAACTTCTCCAGAGCTTCGGCTGGAAAGATGTTATTGATCTGGGTGATATTACATCAGCTCGCGGGACGGAAATGCTTCTCCCAGTATGGCTTCGCTTGTGGAGTACTTTGGGTACGCCTGATTTCAACTTCAAGATAGTCCATAATCTAAAGATTAAAAAGTAAAAGAATTTGTTGTCAAAGAAAAATTAGATTAACATACATATCAGTGCATAAACCCCAGTTTAGCAACTGTTACCTCTTGCACAAATACTGGAATGAGGCACGGCATTCATCCCACAAATAAATTTGTGGGTATTCTGCCTACGATTTTATAATATAAATCTTTTGAAAGACTAGTTTAATTCTGCGTCAATTCTTTTATTTTAACTTCAATCCAATTCAAACCTATCAAAACCTATTTAAATACTCCTACATCTTCAGTACCTATGGCAAAGGAATCATTTGTGCTTGTAAGCCTGAAAGAAGACAAGGCTAAGAAACTGGCTCAGATAATAACTAATGATAGCTGCAAAAAGATACTGGACTATTTGACTGAAAATGAGGCTACTGAAAGCGAATTAGCATCTAAACTTAATCTGCCGATCAGCACCGTCCATTATAATCTGCAGCATTTGATGGATGCTGGCCTTATTACAGCTGATGAATTCCATTATTCTGAAAAAGGAAAAGAGGTCAATCATTACAAATTAGCCAATAAATATATCATAATTGCTCCAAACTCCACTTGGGGCATTAAAGAGAAATTAAAGAGCATCCTGCCAGCTGCCTTGATTGCAGTAGCTGCTGCTGGGTTTATACAAGTATTTTCCAAATATCTGATGAAGCCAGTTGCTTTTGGAATGGAGCAGGCTAATAGGGCAGTATTAACAAAATCAGCAGTCATGGAAGAGGCTGCTCCAGTGGCAGCTAACCTCATGGTTGGCGCAGCACCTAATGTAACTCAGGAAGCATTAACTGTTGCTCCTCAACTAGTTTCAGAGCCAAATATCGCTTTATGGTTCTTGTATGGCGCCTTGTTTGTTTCTGTTGTTTATTTAATGATCAATATTATTAGAAAGAAATAAATATAGGGTTTTATTATCTAGCTATATGAGGCAGGTCATTATTCTTTTTGTGTTTACAATATTGATTAGCGGTTGCGCTGAAGTTTCTGATAAGCCAATTAACGAACCAAAAAATACAGTAAATGAGTGCAGCTCTGATTTAGATTGCAGCACTGGCGGCTGCTCTGGGCAGTTGTGCGGCCAGAAAGATAAGATTAAGGGGCTTATAACAACCTGCGAATGGAAAGAAATCTATGGCTGCTATAAATTAACCGGCTGCGGTTGTGTTGATGGAAATTGCCAGTGGAAGATTAACGATGCATTTTCAGATTGTTTAAGGGAATCAACATGAAGATCATCTGCATTTCTGGGTCTGTTGGAACAGGCAAAACAACACTGGCAAAAAGAATATCTAAGAAAGTTAATTACAAATATGCAGATGTAACCCAACTAATCAAAAAAAATAAAATCTATGATAGCTATGACAGAAAGAGAAAATGTTATATCACTAATATAAAAAAATTAAACCGATTTTTAATTGATAAAATAAAAAAATATAAAAAAAATAATTTAAAAGGGATAGTTATTGACTCCCATCTTTCTCATTACCTGCCAAAAAAATATGTTGATTTGTGCATCATCACAAAATGCGATCTAAAAGAACTGCAAAAAAGGCTAAAGAAAAGAGAATATTCAAAAGATAAGATCCAGGAGAATTTAGAATGCGAGATATTTGACGTATGCCTTAACGAAGCTAAGGAAGCCGGGCATAAAGTTATTGTTTTTAACGCAACAAAGGCTTTAAATATGGATATGATTTCTAAATCAATAAAATGAGTTAGGGTGGTAATATGGAACTAAATGCTCAAGCTATAGAGTTAAATGAGGCAATTAAGAAAAATAATCCTGCACTACTTGACATGCTTTCTGAACGGGGCAAAGCGATATTCTTTCCAAAACTAGGCATATTATCCCAGAGTGCAGAAGCAAAAGGAAAAAAGATTAACGCTACTATTGGTATAGCAGTTGAAGATGATGGAACGCCTATGAGGCTTAAGTCTATTGCTAAAAATGTCAAGCTTAGTCCTAATGATATTTTCAGTTACGCGCCAAGCTCTGGAAAGCCGGAGCTAAGGAAGAAATGGAGGGAGATGATCTACCAAAAGAATCCAAGCCTAAAATCAGAGATTAGCAGCCCAGTTGTGACAAATGCTTTAACACATGGCCTTAGCATGATTGGTTATTTATTTGCTGATGAAGATGATAAGATAATAAGCCCCGATTTATACTGGGAAAATTATGATTTGATATTCCAAAACGCCTATGGCGCGAATCTTTCTCTTTTTCAGACTTTTAAAGGCAAGGGATTCAACATAGATGGCTTAAAAGAGAAATTATTGGGCAATAACCCATCTAAGAAGATAGTTATATTGAATTTTCCAAATAACCCTTCAGGGTACACCCCAACTGAAGAAGAAGTAGATCAGATAGTGCAGGCAATAAAGCAATCTGCTGATGAAGGCAATAAGATAATAGCAATTATTGATGATGCCTATTTCGGCTTAGTTTATCAGAATGGAATTTTTAAAGAATCCATCTTTGCAAGATTGGCAGATATTAATGAAAATATCTTGGCTATAAAGATTGATGGCGCGACAAAGGAAGATTACGTATGGGGTTTTCGTGTCGGCTTCATCACCTATGGAATAAAAGGGGGAAATGCCCAGATATACTCAGCGCTTGAAGCTAAGACAGCAGGAGCAATAAGGGGAAATATATCAAACGCGCCAAATATATCCCAGTCTTTGGTGTACAATGCGTTTAGCTCGCCAAAATATGGAAAGGAGAAGAAGCAAAAATATAACCTGCTGAAAAAAAGATTCTTAACTGTTGTCAAGACATTGAAAGATCATCCAGAATATAAAGAATCCTTCGAAGCGCTGCCTTTTAATTCAGGATATTTCATGTGCATAAGGCTAGAAGACGGGATAGACAGCGAAGGGATCAGAAAAAAACTGCTTGAAAAGTATGATACTGGGATTATAGCCAATGGAAGCGTCATTAGAATAGCTTTTTCAGCTCTTAAAAAGGAGCTCATTCCTGAATTGTTTGATAACATTTATAGGGCTTGCAAGGAATGAGGATAAAAATAAAGTTCGATAAGATAGAAATTGAAGCAGAGATTTACAACAATAAAACCGGGAAAGCGATTTACAATAAACTGCCTTTTGAGTCTATAGCCAGCACATGGGGTGATGAGATATATTTTGAGATACCTTTGCATTTAGAGCTGGATGATTCTGCTAAGGAAGTAGTTGAAAAGGGTGATTTAGGATACTGGCCTTCTGGAAACTGTTTTTGTATTTTTTTTGGACCAACACCAGCTTCCAAAGGAGATGAAATAAGGCCTGCTTCTGCTGTTAATGTATTTGGGAAGGTTATCGGAGATTTAAGTGAGTTGAAGAAAGTTAAGGAAGGGGAAGAGATTAATGTTGATAAAGAATAAGCTCTAATCAATGTCGCCTTAAATGTAAATACTATCCAGTAGTCATTTACCGAAAAGTTTATTAACCTATCTGGATTCCTGCCTTATAAAATGGATCATCCAGAAGCAAATGCACTTCCAGGAGCAGATACACTCAAAGCAGAAATTTCAGATTATGCTGCTCGTGCTGGAGAGTTGGAAGCAAGAAGGACTGGCCTTTTTGGAAGATTAGAGGCCGCACTACAAGAGAGCATTATTCCTTATTTAGCACCACATGTTCCAGAGGGATGTCTTATTGACCATGGGGATAGCTATGTCGCTATGTTATTTGCAGGTGTAGGGCCAGTGGTAGAATCACAGTTTTGTGTAACTGTCAGAATAAGAAGAGAAGATGGACTGGAGATTTCTGATGAAAATTATAACACTCTCAGGTGTCTTGATTCTAAGGTTAAAGAATTAAATAAAATGTATGGTTTGTATATTAGTATTACCACACAGGATGTAGCTCATATATAATCCCTAATTACATACTATTCTGTCTTGATTGTGAATCCTAAACATTTGTTACCATTCTAACACTATATATTTAAATACCTCTAATTTGTTCTAAACGAAAAATGAACATTAAGCCTATGATTGATGGAAAAAGCTTGAAGAAATTAGAGGCAATAAAAAATCCTCATGTTGAAAAGATTATTGAGCGCTATGTTGAATTATGCAAGCCTGCAAAAGTAACTGTGCTTGACGATTCTGAAGAGGATATTGATTATGCAAGGAAGCTGGCTATCAAGAATAACGAAGAACAGCTCTTAAAGATGAAAGGCCATACTATCCATTATGATAACTATTATGACCAGGCTAGAGACAAGGATCATACCTGGGTATTGCTGCCTAAAGGGAAAAAGATTAGCAAGCATATAAGCACTATCGACAAGGATAAGGGGCTTAAGGAGGCTTTTGAGCTCCTAGATGGCATAATGAAAGGGAAGGAGATGCTGGTTTGCTTTCATTGCTTAGGCCCGAATAATTCAATATTCTCTATACCTGCAATGCAGATCACTGATTCTGCGACAGTTGCGCATCAGCAGCAGATGCTTTACAGGAAAGGTTATGAGGAGTTCAAGAAATTAAAAGGCTCGAAGCAGTTCTTCCACGTCATCCATTCTACAGGCGAGTTGAATGATGACATGACAACAAAGAATATTGACAAAAGAAGAGTGTTCATTGATCTTGAAGAAGAAAGAGTTCTTAGCATGAATAATCAGTATGGTGGGTCTAGCATCGGGTTAAAAAAGCTTTCTTTAAGGCTGTCTATCAGCAAAGCAAACAAGGAGGATTGGCTTTGCGAGCATATGTTCATTATGGGTGTTCACCCAAAAGGAAAAAGCAGGGTTACTTATTTTGCGGGCGCTTTTCCCAGTTGGTGCGGTAAGACATCTACTGCAATGATATCAGGCCAGACAATTGTTGGAGATGATATCGCTTTCCTTAGAAGAGATTCAGATGGATATTGTGTTGCTGCTAATGTTGAGCAAGGCATATTTGGAGTGATAGCAGATGTAAATCCAACTGATGATGCAGTTTTATACAAAGCAGTAACCACGCCAAGAGAAGTTGTCTTTAATAATGTTCTTGTGGTTGATGGAGTTCCATACTGGCTGGGAATGGGTAAAGAAACCCCTAAAAAAGGATTCAATCATTCAGGCGAGTGGTATGAAGGAAAGAAAGACAAAGAAGATAAGGCAATAACAGTATCACATAAGAATGCAAGGTTCACCTTAAGGATTAATGAGCTGGATAATGCTGATGCAAAATCAGATGATCCTAACGGTGTAAGTGTTGGTGGGATAATATACGGCGGCAGAGATTCAGATACTTCAGTCCCAGTGCTTCAGGCGCTGAGTTGGGCTCATGGAGTTTTTATTGGCGCATCGATTGAATCAGAGTCTACTGTTGCTGCAATTGGAAAAGAAGGCGTATTAGACCATTCACCTATGGCAAATATGGATTTTCTTGTTGTTCCCTTAGGGGTTTATATAAACAATCATTTGAAATTTGGGGATGATTTGGATAAACAACCTCAAATATTTGCAACAAACTACTTTTTAAGGAAGGAAGGTAATTTTGTCAATGGAAAAAATGATAAGAAAGCCTGGATATTATGGATGGAGGGGAGAGTCAATAACGATTATGATGCTATTGAAACTCCTGTTGGCCTTATTCCCAAATATGAAGATCTCAAAGGCCTGTTTAAAGAAGCTTTTGGCAGGGATTACACTAAAGAAGAATATGAATATTCTTTCTCAATCAGGGTTTCAAATCTATTAAAAAAACTGGACAGGATTGAAAACATATACAGGTCAGAAGAAGATATACCTGAAGTGTTCCATGTGCATACAGAGCAGCAAAGGCAGAGATTAAATGATGCAAAAGAAAAGTTTGGAAAAGATATTATAAGCCCTTTTGATTTTGGGCGATATTGAAAAGTTAACCGTCTGTGCCATTATTGGCATTATTGACCAAGTCAATAATGGCATGGCCAGACGGAGCTTACCAAGTTCCTATACAAAGTATAGGGTTTTGGTAAGCGGAGTAGGGTAA
>CAZKBD010000081.1:0-8041 GCA_964550945.1 uncultured Methanosarcinales archaeon | reverse complement strand
GAATAGGATTTTGCTGTTTTTTAAGGCAAAATCCGTCAACCGCCACGGATGGCTGGATTTTTCTTAAATGAACAAATTAATCAGTTAAAACCCTGGCTTAACAGAAACTCTCTTAGGAGAAGTAGGGTATTGCTTTCCTTGAGAAGTACAGCAGCCTTGGTTCTTTCAAGACCAGCCTGAACATGAACTTAGTTGGATGATCCCTATTGAAATTTTCCAAAGCGTACTTAACATGATCCTTGTTTACTAAGCTTATCAACCGGTTATAATCCTCATCTGAGAAATTGTCCAATATCTTTCTGATTGTAAGGTGCAGCCAGAGATCTTTTCCTAACAAATTCCTGCATTCTGCTGCATAGTCTTTTTTGTTTATTATAGAATCTGATAGGGCATTTGCAGCTATTAAGCCTTGCACTATCCCTCCTCCAGTAGATGCTTTCACCTGGTGCGCAGCATCCCCAACTAGATATATATTGTCTTTTTGGATTTGTAACTCAGAGTTATGTATGGGTATTAATCCGCCTTGCTTTTCAATTATTGCGCTTTTGTTTTTTGATATCTTATTTAAAAATTTCTCAAAATAACTGGCAGTATTTTTTTTGGCCGCTAGACCGACCCTGCAGATATTGTCTGATTCCGGCACAATCCAGGCAAAGAATTCAGGGCATACGCTGCCTAAGTAAGCTTCAAAAATCTTAGGATCGGTTTTATGCCTTATCCTTGCCTGTAAGCCCGTATAATACTCCCTTTTACCTTCTAATTTGAGAGCTTTTGCTACAGGAGAATTAGGGCCGTCAGCTCCTATCAGCATATCTGTCTTGATATTCTTTGTTTTTTTATTCTTAAGATCCCTTATGATAGCATCTTTTTTGTATTCTATGAACTTGTGGTTCAGGTAGATCTTAGCTCCTGCTTTTACAGCAAGGTCAGCTAAATACTGGTCAAACTTTATCCTGTCGAGAACAAGGTCATTGACAGGCACCTCTAAACTATTTCCGTCTGGAGCAATCGCTTTTGCTGTTTCAACTTTATTCACGATGCAATCCTTTCTTAATTGGATGATATCGTTTATTGCTGGTGTTACCAAGCCTGTGCATTGTACTGGTTCACCTATCTTGTTATGGTCCTCAAAAACCTGCACTTCCTTCCCATTTTTTGCCAGCTGGTAAGCAGTATAGCAGCCAGCCGGGCCAGCGCCTATTATTGTTATCATCGCTCCTTAAAGTGATGTTCAACTAAAAATATCTTTTGTTTTCACTTAAGAGAAATTATTACAAATAACCATCATATAATGGTTAATTTAGAAAGGTTTATAAATAATGCTCCATTAACCTAAGTTTAATTTGGGTTTTAACAAACAAAAAGATGTGTTAGTAACTAACACATTACATGTGGCACAGATATAACAACTTTACGATAGTTAATCAAAGTAACTACTATTGTATACTAAAACACCGAAAAGTTTAAATATAAGCTGTGTTTACTCAAAGTTAAAACAACATTTTATAGTAAAACAAAAACGAATTTGGGGGTTAAAAAAAATGAGAAAAATTAAGTTGTTTAGTGTTTTGGCGATGCTACTGGTAGGAGTTCTAGCGTACGTCGGAGTAGCCAATGCCGCTGAATTGGGCAGTATAATGTCTATTGATGAGGTTAGGGTGAATGATGTTGAGTTAAGTCTAACAGACTCAAACAGGTTTGACGTTGTCAGAGGCGACGAAATAGACGTGCAGGTAGAGATTAGGGCTACAGGAGCAACAGAGGATGTATGGATTGAGGCTTTCTTAGGCGGTTATGAATATGAGGATTTCGAGAGTGTCTCAGACAAGACTCATACATTTGACGTCAAAGAAAACACAACCTATCTTAAAAAATTAACCTTAAAATTGCCCCACAAATTGGATGCAGCAGAGGATTACAAATTAAGGATACTTGTTGTTGATAAAAATAATGACGCTATCATAGAGAATTACAAATTGCTTGTTGACAAGTCAAGGCACGAGCTTCAGATAAAAGATACCGTGTTCAGCCCTGAAGGATCAGTTCAGGCTGGAAGAGCTTTGCTTGCTACCGTAAGAGTAAAGAACTATGGAGACAAGATAGAAGACAGCGTTAAGGTTACTGTAAGCATACCAGAGCTTGGCGTTAGCGCTTCTGATTATATTGATGAGATTGAATCAGGAGAATCAGAGAGCAGCGAAGAGCTTTATCTAAGAATCCCATCAGACGCAGAAACAGGAGATTATACTGTTAAAGTATCAGCATTATATGATGAGGATTATGAAAAAGACAGCAAAGAGTACACAATAAGGGTTGCTGGTGTTGAACAAGAAGACGAAGAAGAGCCAGCTGCTGCAGGATCCAAGACAATATTGACAATAGGCGCTGAGATACAGGATGTCGCAATTGGAACATCTGGCGCGATCTATCCAATAACAATTACAAACCTAGGATCAACAGCTAAGACATATATAATTAGTGCAGATTCAGCTAACTGGGCAACAATCAAGATAAGCCCAAGCAATGTCGTAGTTGTTGAGAAGGGCGAATCCAAGGCAGTATACCTAAATGTTGCTGCAAAGGACACAGCTCAGGCAGGCGAACAAGTATTCACTGTTTCAATAAAGAGCGGCGACAAGACTCTTAAGGAAATGTTGCTAAAAGCTAATGTAGTTGGAGCTAAATCAGTTACAACAGGCTTTGTTAGCCTTAAGAGAGGCCTAGAGATTGGCTTAGTGATACTAGTGGTCTTGCTTGTTATCTTGGGATTGATAATTGGATTCAATAAGCTGAAAGGATCTGAAGACGAAGATAAGGAAGACAACAAGACTTATTATTAATTTTTTTTAATCTTTTTTTTACTTCTATTTTTTCTATTTGAGATTAAGAATCTCCTTAGGGGGGATATGAAGAATGAATAAACACATGATTATTTTTCTCATACTGGTTCTCATACCAGCTTTAGGTCTACCTATATCAGTTGAGGCTCTGGCAAAGGAAATATGCCCCTGCTCTGAAGCGGTTTACGCATTCAATCTTAAGAATTCTCAATCTTCTGTTGAACAATATTCCTTCTCAGTTGATAAGTTTTCAAAGCAAACCAAGTTTAGTGAAAACCCTGCTTTAGTGAACCCCGGTAAAACAAAGACTGTTTATGCATATATCACTCCAGAATGTGATGTAGTTGGAAATTATGACTTTAACTTTATAATAAAAAACCAGGGAAAAAAAACAAACTATCCCGCATCTTTGAAAATAAGCTTATGCTCTGATTTTGGAATAAGCTTTGGGGAATATTCAGATATAGCTAAAAAAACAAAATTTGACGCTCATAAAGGCCCATATACTCTATGCAAGGGAGACATAAAAAATATCCCCATTTTAATCACGAATAAAGGCAATATATCAAATAACTATTTCTTTGGCATAGATCAGGATTTTGCTAAGCTAAGCCAGCAAAGCGCAGCATTAAAGGAAAATCAGAAAGGCATCATCTACTTAATCTTAGAGCCAAATGAGATAGGAAACAATACTTTATTTCTGGATGTCACTCAAGAGAGAGGCAAGATCAAAAAAACCTACAGATTGGATGTTGAAGTAAATGAATGCTATAAGCTAAATGTTGATATCGACAAGGAGCAGGATACAATATGCAGTGGAGAAGAAACAGATTACAGCGTGAAAATAACCAATCAAGGCGCATTGAATAGCACATTTAACCTTAGCACAAATGTTGATTGGGCTGGTTTTGAAAATGGTATCATAGAGATCGAATCAGGAAAAGAAGCAGATTTAAAGCTGATCTTAGAGCCGCAAGTTAATGATACTGGAAATTACGATATTGTAGTTAAATCAGCTATAATTGATACAAATGTAGAGTCAAGCGATAATCTCAAAATAAAAATAACCCCTCAAGGAAGATGCTATGGTGCTAAAATTTTATCAAACAGCGAGTATTCAACAGACTATTTTGGCAAGAAGATAGACATAAAAGTGACTAATATTGGCCTAAAAGAAGCAGATTTTGGCGTAAAATTAGAAGGTCCATCATGGGCCAGCATAAACCAAGATAAGCTAACCTTGGCAAAAGGAGAAACAAAAGGCCTTAACATATTTGCAAAGCCGCCTAAAGATGCAACTTTAGGGCCTTATAATCTTACTGTAACCCTTACAAAGGGCGAGCTTTCTTATTCAAAGAATATTGCTCTTGAGTTGAGCAATCAAGAAGAAGTGCTTGGCAAGATAAAACTTTATTTTAATTTGTACATCTATTATGTTATTACTGGAATTGTCCTGTTAGTAGTGGTGTTGGTATTGATTGCTATAATCAGGCAGGCAATTAAAAAAATGCCTAAAAGATTGCAGAAACCAGAAAAAGAGAAAATAAAAGAAGAGGTTAAAAAAGAAACATCAACCAAGGCAGAGAAAAAAGCTAAAAAAGATATGACCTGGATTAAGCCCTTCTTCAAGGCATTAGGTATCATGTTGTCTGTTTTGGTTGTTCTTGGTGGGATTGCCTACTTTTTTAACAGATTTAAATTAGTAGATTATATACAACCATATATCCCGTTTATTGGAGCTGGCATTGGTTTGTTGATGATTATTTTGTTGATTGTTAATAATACCAAGAACAGGTCAAAAAAGATCAAACAGCCAAAAGAAAAAAAGGCTGAAAAACCAGAGAAAAAAGCCAAAGAAGCAAAAGACAGATCGCATATTGTTGAATTCATAGAATATCTCATAATCTTGCTGGCTTTAGGCGGGGTTATCTACCTAGTGTTCAAGATGGTAAGTGTGAAATCAATCTTGATGTACTATCTCAACTATGCTATTCTTGGTTTTGCAATACTTGTCATGTTTATTATGATCTTAAACAAATTTAGGAGAATAAGGACTAAAAAAGACGGAAAAAAAGAAATAAAACCAGCCAAAAAAATAGTAGATAAAGTTAAAAAGAAAAGCTCATCAAAGCCAAATTATTTTAAATATCTATTTTGGGGGTTTATAATCGCCCTAATTGGATTGTTTATCTTAAGTTACACCTTCCATCAACTGATAACAAGCTGGCTTTCAGCGCCTTATGCTTACACCAAAGATTTTGTTTTGTTATATTACCAGTACATGATAGCCGGTTTTGTGATCATGGTAATTTTGATTCTGTCGTTAAAATATTACAAAAAATTATACCATTTTCTGATGGAAGAAGATAAATAATACTAAAAATTAAAAAATTTATAAGCCATCCCGGCTATAAACATAAGGATCAATATCAAGCTGATTATGCTATTTTTATGCAAACAGAATTCTGGTTTTCTATCGCCAAGTTTTTTAGATTTCAGGAACATCATAACTATCAATATGCATATAAGCGACCCAGCAAAAGCTCCTGTAACATCCAAAACATGGAAAAAAGAATTTTTTATCTTTGACTGTATTATTATAAATGAAACAACCAATGGGATTAAACAAGTTAGATTAGATGCTAATGCTCTTTTTAGTTTGAAATCAAACTGATACATCCCTTTTAAAGCCAAGCCAACTGCGATGAAGGATGTAGCCATAGCCAGAACTCCAAAGATAACTCCTAGAACAAGGATATTTGTGCCGAATATGCTCTCCAATCCGATAATAGCCCCATCAGTTGTATTATTGCCTGCAACTCCAACAACAAGGAAAGCAAATAAAAGATAAATGAATAAAGGTATCAATGACCCTATGATTATAGCCTTCTTTACCAGTTTCTTATTGTTTTTTAATTCTTCTCCAATCTCAGGTATTGCCCCTGATCCTGCAAAAGCAAATAGCACAACGCCGTATGGAATGAACAGCTTGGTTAGATCAAACCCGGTTAAGTTGCTATAGTCAATTTTGGGCATCATAACAAATGAGAATACAACCATGATCAAGACCATAAACAAAACCATTGATAACTCTCCTTTCTCAACCATCTTTAATCCTACGTACACAAATAAGCTCATGATAACAAAAGAAACAAGAACATATATCAAATAATCCCCGCCAATTACTGGCATAAATAATTTAGCAATAAACTCCCCTACTTTTACTGTATACGCAACCAATGCCCCATAATAAGCAAATATCATAGCAATTGTCATTAGCACTTTTCCATTTTTTCCCAGATATTTCTCAGCATAGCCCGTTAACTGATGGATTCCCTTTGTCCTTAGTACTATCTCGCCTAAATACAGATTTAGGATTAGTGTTGCAATACCTATCACAATAATATTAACAATCCCTGTGGTAAATCCAGCTTTTACAACAACATAAGGGATGCCTAAGATGCCTGCGCCTATTGTAAAACCGACTAAGGTGCTTACAGCTCCTAACAGATGTTTTTTTGACACAGAACAATTCTTTGTGGTTTTTGTTTAAATAATTGTTGTTTTGAGAATTAAAAGTGGGGACGCTGGGACTTTCAACAGATAGGGAATGTCCCTTAACCTTTTTGAATTTCTGCAAGCTTACTGCTCGTCCCAGATCCGACGGTATAGCCCTTGTAAGTCATCGGCAAAAGCCTCATCGCTCCACAAGTCTGGAGCCGTCTATACTAGCCAGGTTATACTACGCCCCCGGTATTCTCATAGAATTATAATTTATTTTATAAACATTGTTGTTTTAAAAGGAAGTTCTATAATCTAAAACGTTAAATTTAATCAAAAGTTATTCTAACTTTTAGGGCATTCTCCCCTATAATAAGCCCATTCTTCACATTCTGTGCCATCTTTTAGAGTACAATAACCCGCCTGACCGCCATCAGCATCAGTTCTTATCTCAAGTTTTCCGCCTTGCTCTTCGCAATAAACAGAGGCAGGGTTTGCTATTTGAGTTGTTTGCGCTTGTTTCTGTTCAACTGGTTTTTCTGTTTGCTTAGCGCATCCAATAATAAAAATCAACAAGACCAGAAATAAGATTATTTTTTTCATAATTTGTTACTCTAATTACATTTAATATAACATTTTCTAATTTTAGAATTCAATTTTATCATTTAACTCAGTTTTCGATTGTTTTATCGCTCCTTGAGGCAACTCAATGACATACTTTGCTTTATTTTTTGGCGTGTAAAAAGTGAATGGCTTGAACGTCTCCTTTATTTCAACAACATTTTTGTTTTTGTTTAGAAATAGCACATCAATCGGATAAAAAACAAAGAAATTATGCAAAGGGATTATTTTTTCTTTATCGAAAATGAAAATCAGGACTTTATCTGATTTTTTTGAAAACATCAAGCCGATGGATTTTGAAAATATTGTTCTGCAATATCTTACTTGATTCGCTAGTACCGTCTTTTTTGGTATGTTTTTCATCATTTTTTCCCTAATAGGTACAGAACAGCTGAAAAGTTTCTAATTGTTTTAAATGTATACCATTCGTAGGAGTAGTCCATCACCATATGGGTGCAATAACCAATTGCTGCAATCAGCATAGTTTGGCTAAAAAATGAAAAGAATATCAGTAGTACAATTATCTCAATCGAATGGAATGGCCGAAAAATCTGTTCATAATCTTTAAATTTCTTGTTTTTGCCTATTTGCCTAAAATATTTATGTATTTTTAAAGGATTCAATTGCTTGAATCTCGCATAAAACCAGATTACATGATCTAAATCTATAATAAATCCTCCAACGAAGATCAATAAGCCGTGCCATCCAAAGTAGGGAAAAAAGGCTATTGTTAACAATAGAGATGCTATGAAATGTGCTAGTAATCTCATCCCTAATCTGAGGTATAGCCTATATATAACCATTTGCTTTTTTTGACATGTCAGAAATCGCAGGTGCACGTTCTAATAATTTAGCTCAGAGCAAACCAGCGATTTCTGAGTGTATGAAAGCGAAGCTTTCTGACAAACCAGAAATTGGATTTGCCAATTTCTCAGTTCATGCTCAAAAACACGCCCCTCACTTTATTGCGGGGTCGGTTTTTGACAGCCCGCAGTATAGTGAAAAATTAACTAAAAAGGTAAAATTGAATAATTCGGTAATTAGTTGACACTTCTGCAGTATACAGGTGCTTTTTAAAC
>CAZKBD010000080.1:0-8405 GCA_964550945.1 uncultured Methanosarcinales archaeon | reverse complement strand
GTTGCTAATGCAAAAAGAATATAGCCGCTATAAGGGAGTTCAAATCCCAGCCACATAAACACCATCCCAATCAAGAAAGCAGGGATTGCAAAAATCAAGCTAAACAATAGCAGATACTCCATTCTATTAATTTCTTTTCTCCTTTTATCTGCTTCGTAGTCAATGCTGCTTTTTTCATCAGTAACCACATAAGCCTTATATCCCAGGCTGTTGATCAGATTGATTATCTTATCCTCAGAAACTATCGCTTCATCAAATTCAACAGCTGCTTTCTCTGTTGTAAGGTTGACGTTTTGGTATTTTATCCCATCAGTTTTTCCTAATTTTTTAGAGATCAATGTAACGCAGCTCTGGCAATGCATTCCACTAATGCTCAAATTGATTCTTTTCATTAACCCTCCTGCCTTATATAACCTAAGTATCTGCACAGCCTCTGCAGCAGTAGTATTCAGTCACAAACCTAAACCGTTTTATTGCTGGCTTGAAACCTAGTTCCATTCCACACTTTTTACAGTAAATGTTTCTTCCAAAGTTTATATTCTTTTCGTCGCAATCACACATGTTATCACCTATCTTGTGAACTTATCCACCACCACAACCGCAGCCTCCTCCCATCCCGCAAGTGCCTCCAGTTTGTTTTGGCACGGCCTTTAATTCTTTCTGCACCTGCTCCTTATTGCCTAAATCAATATCTTCTTTTACGACAAATGTGCCCCTTAACATACCCATCCAACAGCTCCATGGTATAACCCCTTCTTCTGTTGGCGTAAATTCTATTACCTGCTCTCCTGGCTTTATATCAAACCTTAATCCAAGTTTTGGCACTTGAATGGCATTATTACATCCAGTTATCTCTTTGCCATTGATGATCCACTTAACAGGCACTCCTTTTTTTAATACAAACTTATCTGGCTCCCATCCATTTCTGGTAACATCCATTCTTATTTCCTGGTATCCATCTTTAATCTCTGTGTTAAGCCCTTCTGTAGTTCCTGTTATTCCTTCTCCCTTTGCAATTACAGAAGTTGCTAACGAATTAATGTCATATCCTGTTCCAAGCAAGGTAAAACCTCGGTTTAGCATAACAACGCCCAATATTATCACTATTAATGCTGATACTTTCAAAACCTTATGTGTAAATTTAGATCCTAGCATAGTGGCGAATGATCCGAAAACAAGCATTAATGGCAATGTTCCTACACCAAATACAAGCAAAGAGAGGCTTCCTTGTAGCGCGCTTCCTGTACCGGCAGCATAGATCAGCATAGCCTGTAATGGGCCGCATGCTATCATCAATCCATTTGTAAGGCCAATGACAAATGGGCCCTTATGGCCTTTTGTTGCCTTGATGTTGAGCTTGTCTAGTGATTTAGGCCCTCGGAACTGTAGTTTTCTAAGCCAAGGAAATACATTGATCATATTTAGGCCATATAAAATCAAAAAACCGCCAGCCAAGATTGCTGCTATCCCTTTTAATTTTGGGGTAAAAGCAATAAATGATCCAAGCAACCCAAACAATGCTCCTAGCAAAATATAGGTTATTGTTTTTCCTGTTCCATATTTCAAATGCGAGATAAATTTTGCCCTCTTGTCTTTACCTTTATCCATAGCATCTTTTGTGGTGTAGGACAGAACAAACCCGCCGCACATGCCAACACAATGAAAGCTTGTCAAAATTCCAACAGCAAAAATCAATGCAAGCCCTATGCCTGGCGTGATTTCAGGCAGTTTGAAACTAATTGACTGGCTCATTATCCAAAAAAGCCCTAATAAAAATAAGATAGCACCAGCTACAACTAGGTATTTAGAATTAGGCCTAGGGATAGCAATCCGGTAATGATCACTATCTGCGGATTTTGATTGTTTAGCAACCTTTTCAGACTTATGAGCATTCTTGATTAAAGACTCTCCATTGGTACGGTCATCTTTTTCCGATATTACATCAATAATCTTGCAATCATAGCCTTCATCACTAATAGATTGGATCACTTTGTTCAAGTCTGTTCTTTTTTCATCAAACTCAATAACTGTCTCTTCCATTGCATAATCTGCTTTTGCTGATTTTACGCCATCAACTTTAAGAGCCGCCTTTTGGATGATCTTTTCACAACTTGTGCATTGCATGCCCTTTGTCTTAATAAACACCTTTTTCATTTTCTCACCTATTTTCTCATTCACGTCGAGTATATAATCAACATCGCCGCAATTATACCCTTCATTAGATATAGCCTCTTTTATTTTTTCAATTGAGGCAATATCCTCATCAAATTCAACTATTGTTTCTCCTTTTGGATGATTTGATTCAACATGTTTAATCCCATCTAATCTTTGAATCGCCTTTGTGATAACATTCTCACATTTCGTGCATTGCATGCCCTTTGTTTCAACTCGAATCTTCATTTTCCCACCTTATACCCTTCTTTTGATATTACTGAGATAATATCACTTTCTTTTACCTTGGTTTCATCAAAAGCGATTTCTGCAACACCAGATTTGTGATCAACTCGTACGGTGTAAACGCCAGCAAGCTCTTTAACTGCATCTCCAATCAATGTCTCGCAGCTTTTACAATGCATTCCAGTTATTTTAAGATTAATTTTTTTCATGATTAATATCCTCCGGTAAATGTTATTTTACCAATGGTTTAATAGAAAAACGCCTTTTGATATATACTTTTGCTATGAAACGATGTGTAGAATACTGCTTATTTTTGCTTGAAAAGTCATATTTAGGTCTTTCATCGTTCTTAAAGGCCTATTTGACCTTATCTTAAGAAAACCTGCAGAGTTTTTTCTTTTGGCACTCTCTTGATAAGGCCTTTCTTCTCGAAATCAGATAAAATCGAGCTCAATTTGGATTTTGATAGGTCTGTCCTATAACGCAATGTTGTCTGAGTAATGCCATCCTGCTCTCGGATTGCTGCATAGACCCTTTTCTCATACTCATCCATGGCTTTTGAAAGTATCTGCACTTTTTCTTCTTCTGTATGCATCTTTTTCTGGTTCTCTAATGTATTAATAATCTCTTTTTGGCTCCTTTCAAAAAATATTAAGTATATCCCTAAAGCGATTATAACTGCAGAAAGCACCCAACCTACTATGTACGGCATCAAAGACCTATCATCATGAAGGCATGTTCCATCACTTAAAAAACAAGAGCCCTGTTCTGCAATCACTTTGTTGATTATTGAATCCTCTTTCACCTTAACAAAATATACAGCTCCAACTATCAAAATTCCAACTATCAGCAGGATGATTCCGAGTTTTTTATTGTCCATTTTCTGTCTAATAAACACCAAACTTCTTCTGAGCAGACTTGCATACATCGCAAGATCTTTCTGGAATCTGTTTGCCAATCAGTTTTTTCTTAGATATCTCTTTTGCCAAAGTAGTCTTAAGCCCATCTCTCTTTTAATCATAGGCAGTACAATATCCCACATACATATATCGCATGGCAACTGCATATTTACTGGCAAAAAGAGTATTATCCATATAAACCTTATGATTTTACGGTTCTTCGATTTTCTTTTTTAGTAGCTCTACAGGCGAGTTTTTCATTAGGCCAATATTAGAAAAAATATTCATCTTTTGTATCTCAATTAGGCCAGAATGCTTTTCCTTAATCTTTGCAAAATATGTGTCGAGCTCTTCTAATGAGCTGAATCCTGCAATGAAAATATGCGTGATATTTGTTTCTGGCAGCCTAAACGACCCAATGATGTTGAGGCTATCAAACAGGTCCATTTTTGTCTTTAAGCCTTTTTCAGTTACCTTTAATTGAGCTATTGCAAATGCCTTTATTCCTATTTTCTCATAATCAATGATAGCAGAATATCTTTTAATGACTTTGTTATTCTCAAATTTCTTTCTTATTTTCCTTACTGCTGGTACAGAAACCTTAAGGTTCCTAGCGATATAGCTATCGCTAACCCTTCCATTGCTGATGATCTCCCTTAAAACAAATTTTTCGTTTTTTGTAAGCTTAAGTTCCATTCTTTAACTAAACAGGCATTATGAGTTTAAATATTTAACGGTAATTTTTTATAAATACATATCTAGGTTCAAATTATGAACATTATTGAGGAAGCAGAAATAGACGAGGCATTAGAAAAAAATAATGACTTTTCTGAAGAAAAGGTAAAAAGGATATTAAGAGAATCATTGAGGTTAAAGGGGCTTAACTTAGATGATGCGGCCTCTTTACTAAATACAGATTCGAACAATCTGGCTATAATGAACAGGCTATTTGATACAGCATTTAAAATTAAAAATTTAATATATGGCAACAGGCTGGTTTTATTTGCTCCCCTCTATATATCCAATTCCTGCACCAACAACTGTTTATACTGCGGCTTTAGAAAAGATAACAAATCCATGAAAAGAAGATGCTTAACCATTGAAGAAGTGAAAGAAGAAACAAAAACTATCTTGGAACAAGGCCACAAAAGAATACTTATGCTGATGGGAGAGAAGTATGATGAATGTTCGTTTGACTATTTTCTGGAATGCATTAATGCAGCCTACTCTGTAAGGGACTCTAAAGGGAGCTCGATAAGAAGGATAAACATTGAAATCGCTCCTTTAAGAGACGAAGAGTTTGTAAGATTAAGCGAAGTCAAGATAGGGACATACACAGTATTTCAGGAAACATATCACAAAGAAACATATAAAAAAATGCACCCTTCTGGTAAAAAAGCAGATTATGAATGGAGGCTATCTGTAATGGACAGGGCCTTAAAAAACGGCTTAAAAGATGTTGGAATAGGGGCGTTATTTGGGTTGTATGATTACAGGTTTGAAGTTCTGAGCCTTTTACAGCATGCACAACATCTAGACAACACTTATGGTATTGGGCCGCATACTATTTCTATTCCACGGATAGAACCTGCGCAAAATGCTCCTGCTTCAATTGATATTCCTAGTCCTGTCTCAGACCAAGATTTTAGGAAATTAGTGGCAGTGATAAGATGCGCTTTGCCTTATACTGGAATGATATTATCAACAAGGGAGTCTTCAAATATGAGATCGCAGCTCTTCAATCTAGGCGTTTCTCAAATAAGTGCAGGCTCAAAAACAAATCCCGGCGGCTACAAAGAAGCATCAACAAATCCGGCTGAGGATGGACAGTTCAGCTTGAACGATAATAGACTTACCAGGGAAGTTATAACTTCAGTGATAAAACAAGGGTTTGTGCCATCATTCTGTACTGGCTGTTATAGGCTCGGAAGAGTTGGAAAAGATTTTATGGATTTAGCAAAGCCAGGACTAATCAAGCTTCATTGCCTTCCGAATGCGCTTACAACTTTAAAAGAATACCTAGTTGATTATGCTGATGAAAAAACAAAAAAAGCAGGAAACGAATTAATTGAGAGAGAATTAAATAATATTCCCAATCAAAAGAGGAGAGAAAAAGCAGTTGAGTACCTTAGGAGGATAGAGCATGGAGAAAGAGACCTTTACTTTTGACGAGATAATAGCATATCTAAAATCAGAAGGAAGAACGCAGCAGGAATTGCATAGGAAAGCAGCTTTAGTTAGGGATAAAACTGCTTCAACAAATGTTTATTTCAGAGGAATAATAGAGTTTTCAAATATCTGCCGAAATGATTGCCTATACTGTGGGATAAGAAAATCAAACGATCAACTTAAAAGATACACTATGTCCAAAAAAGAGATAATGGATTGTGTCAAATTCTGCGATAAAGCAAAATACGGATCTATTGTCCTGCAGTCCGGAGAGTTAAGGACAAGGGAATTTACTGGTTTTCTTGCGGATACAATCAGTTCAATAAAAAAAAGATTTCCTAAAATAGGGATCACATTGTGTGTAGGCGAACAAAGCAAAAAAGTTTACAAAAAATTTTTTGATGCTGGAGCACATCGCTATTTATTAAGGATAGAAACTTCCAATGAACAGCACTATAATAAGCTACATCCAAAAAATATGGACTTTAAAAAAAGAAAAAGATGCTTAAAATATTTAAGAGACATTGGCTATCAGGTGGGTACAGGAGTAATGATCGGAAGCCCTTGCCAGAAGATTGAAAATCTAGCTAATGACCTATTGTTTTTCAAGGAAATGGATGTTGATATGGTTGGAATGGGGCCTTATATTCCGTGCCAATATGCTCCAATGGATGATAGCAGTTATAATAAAAAAATAAACCTTAATCTTGGGCTTAATATGATAGCATCATTAAGATTGATGATGCCTGACATAAACATAGCATCAACCACTGCTTTGCAGGCAATAAACCAAGTTGGCAGGGAATTAGGGCTAAAAGCAGGGGCAAATGTGATAATGCCTATTGTAACGCCAACACAATATCGGGAGAACTATCAATTGTACAAAGATAAGCCGTGTATAAATGAATCATCAGAAGATTGTTTAGGCTGCATAACTAACAGAATAAGATCTGTCGGATTGAGGCCTGCTTTTGGCGAACTTGGAGATTCAAAACACTTTGTCAGGAGGCAAAATGATAGTAGAGAGGGATAATATGGGCATATTTGGGAAAATGAACTCGGGTAAGAGCAGTGTTATGAATCTGTTAACACAACAGGAGACATCTATTGTGGACTCTATGCCAGGAACAACGACAGACACCAGGATTGCATTGCAAGAAATTCATGGTTTAGGGCCTGTTAAGTTATATGACACGGCAGGAGCTGATGAAACTGGAGAGTTGGGGGATAAAAAAAGAAAAAAAGTTTTTTCTGATTTAAAGGAATGTGATTTAGTTTTGGTTGTTATAGACCCGTCTGCTGAAAATTTTAATGTTGAGAAAGAAATAATTGATAAATCTAGGGAGATGGATAAGCAGATCTTAATTGTTTATAATCTTTTTAATGACGAAGATGAAAAGGATATTGAGTTGATTGAAAAAGAAATTAATCTTGCGAGATTCTACAAAAAAATAAAGATAAGGGCAATTAAAGAGGAATTCAGGCAGCCATTGCTTAATTTTATTATTGATAATTTTGAATCAAAAAATCTTAAGATAGATCTTCTACCATTTATCAAAAAGGATGAATATTATATATTAAACATACCTATGGACATTGAAACTCCCCCTGGAAGGTATTTAAGGCCACAGGCAATGTGTGAAGAATACATAACCAGAAATTGGGCGTATCCTGTCTCTTTCAGGATGGATTTAGCCAAAGCAAGAGGCGAAGAATCTGAAAAAGAAAAAAAAAGATTTCTGGATTTTATTAATAATTTTAATAAAAGGCCAAAAGCAATAATTACAGATTCACAGGCAATGGACATAATGGCTAAATGGGTTCCTCATGATATAAAACTAACAACCTTCTCTATAACTATGATTAATTATTTCAGCAGAGGCAAACTTAACAAATTTGTTGAAGGGATAAAAGCCTTGGACCGATTGAAACCAGAAGATAAAGTACTCATAGTTGAGGCGTGCAATCACTCGAGGATCGGAGAAGACATAGGAACAGTCCAAATTCCGAATTATTTTAAGAAGCATCTTCCAGGTGTTGATTTGGAGCATAATTTTGGGAGGGAATTCCAAGAAAATGATAAGTTAAATCAGTATAAACTGATCATCCATTGCGGCGGTTGTATGATATCTTCTCAGAAATTGGCAGCAAGGATAAAAGATATGGAATCAATTGGCGTTCCTTTTACCAACTATGGATTATTTTTGGCTTACATCCAGGGAGAAGAAGCTTTAAAGATGGTTTTAGAGCCTTGGGGTTTAAATCCTTAGAAAGCAAGAAAACAATACATGATATTATAGGTAGTATAATCTTAAGAAAATGCCAAAGCTCCTTCTGGGCAGGAGCTAACGCATAGGCCGCACTTTATGCAGTCTGGCTCAGTTATAATAACTATAACGCTTTTTTTATGGCTATTTGGGTTTAACTGCATTGGGCAAACTCTGGAGCAAATACCTCAATCAGCGCATTTCTTGCAGTTGGTTTTCATTCTAAAGAACCACCCGTCATAGACGGGTGGGATTCAGCAATGTAATCTGCCCTTACTCATCTCAACGGGTGGTTCTTAGTGCTCAGAAATTTTTCATTATCCTTGTTGATTGCAAGCAAAGCTTGCCACCAGTCACAGACTGGATGGAAAATTTCTGACATTTTATACCTTAATACTTTATCCAAATGTCAGAACTTTATCAGATTCTTCGACCAATTTTAACAAATCCTTCATTGTTGAAATTGGGCAAACATTGCTGCCTTCTTTTTCTCTTGATTTCAAGCAGGTTCCACAAGCCAATATCTGCCCTTTGCTCTGGATAAACAAATCTGTTTGCTCTGCAACATTGTATTTTTCATCTTTGATGTCCTCAATTTCCACTCCTTTATTTAATAAAAAAACTTTTACGTCATGTTTTGCTTTTAATGATACATTTCCAAATCTAAATGCAT
>CAZKBD010000079.1:0-8745 GCA_964550945.1 uncultured Methanosarcinales archaeon | reverse complement strand
TACAGTTGCCATTGAAAACACTGGCTCAGTCAATTCAGATAATTCAACAGCTTATTTCTACTTTATATACGATAATCCCAATGGATACAGGGCAACTGTTGCATTAGCAAAAGAAGAAATTCCAGCTGTTAATGCAGGAGACATAGTTCTTGTTAATACTACCTTTAACAGATCAGGATTAGGCGAATACGCTATTAACGCAAAGCTCGATTATTATAATGATATTACAGAAACAAATGAATTGAACAATAAAATAAGTGAAGTTATTGAAGTCTTAAATCCATATCCGACAGCTGTAATTACATCTCCCTCTTCTTCAATACAAACTCTTGTCTACAACACAACAACATTTACTGGCTATGGAACAGATTTACAGGATGGTTATTTAACAAATTTAAATTGGACCTCAAATATTGATGGCTATTTAGGTAATAGTTCAGTTTTAACAACTGGTTTGTCTGTCGGCTCTCATATAATTACTTTAACAGTAACTGATTCAGATGGACACACAGCAACTGATACAGTTTCTGTTGGTGTTTTGGCTTCACAACCTCCAACTGTTTCTATTAGCTCTCCTGTTGATGGTGAGGTTATTGCTGAGGGTGCTGTTGTTTATTTTGATGGGGTTGCAAACGATCCAGAAGATGGAAGTTTAACAGGAAGTTCTTTGAATTGGAGTTCTTCAATTGATGGTTTCTTAAGTTATGGCGCTTCGTTTAATACAAAGTCTTTGAGTGTTGGGATGCATACAATTACTTTTACTGCAACAGACTCAACAAATGAAAAAGGGCAAAAGGAAATAACACTTACTATTGAAGAAGGAACTCCTGCTCTTACAATAATCGAGCCTGAAAATAATCAGCAGATATCTTACAAAGCAACCACAAACTTCTCAGCAAACGCAACTGATCCGCAGGATGGGAATTTATCTTCTTCAATTCTATGGATGTCTAGTATTGATGGGAATATTGGGAATGGTGCTGAATTTAGTTATAATTTAAGTATTGGTATTCATTTAATAACTGCTGCTGTTACAGACAGCCATGGGAATACAGTTTCTGCTCCAGTAACCTTAACTGTTAAACCGCCTCAATATCCTGTTGCTTCCATAATCTCGCCTACAAATGCACAGCAATTCATCCATGGGCAAAACATAACTTTCCAGAGTGTTTATAGTGATTTTGAGGATGGTGCAATACCTAATTTTTCATTGATCTGGAATTCCAGCATTGATGGGATAATAGGAAATGGGACATTATTTAGCGAATTTAATTTTTCTGCAGGAAATCATACAATTTATTTTACTGTTATTGATAGTGATGATATGAGTTCTGCAGCAAGGGTTAATATAACAATTAATCCTGCTCCGCCAGTTCCTTTAATCATTGCTCCTTTAGATGGAGATATATTTGCTCAGATTGATTATATAAGCTTTAACGGAACTGCTGCTGATTATGAAGACGGCGCATTATCAGGAGGGTCATTGAACTGGAGCTCTAATAAAGACGGTTATTTAGGCAGCGGAGAATATCTTAACCTAACTAACCTGTCAGTTAGCACCCATCTTATAACCCTTACAGCAAAGGACAGCAGTGGTTTGATTGGAACAAATTCTCGGTATATCATTGTAGTCGGGCCTTATAATAAGATAATAAGCACATTTTCAGATGGCAGTACTAAAAAGAATTTGACATATTCAACTTCAGCTAATAAAAGCGCATATGTTGCAATCCCTAAAAATGCAAATATCAACTATACTGTTATCAATATAAAAGGTTATTCACCATGAGCATAAATAAAACAATAACAATATTAATTTTATTTTTTATTAGCGCCAGCATTATTTTTGCTGTAAATGAAACAGAAAATATTACTAATGCTGAACAACTAATTGAAAACCTGATTATAAACACCACAACAGAAACAATTAATATCGCAATTGAAGCTAATGAAACAATAAATGTTCCAGAGCAAGTAATCGAAAATGAAATTAGTAATAATTCAATTCTAGATCAAACCGCAATAAACGAAACAAATCAGAGCATTGTAATTAATGAGTCAAACCAGGCTATTACTGATTCAGCTGAAATCAATAAAACCATTAATTTAAGATTAGAATACGAGAATAATGAATTGTTTGATAAAAACAATGATGGGGTTGAAACTATCGGAAACGTAATTGATTTTAGTGTTAAAAACACTGAATTTAACTGGGACGTCAATGAAAGCAATTTATGCACGAGGTGGAAAACAATAAACCATGATAATGGAACTTCTACAACAGTCTGCTATGGCTCGCCAGTTTGCTGTAATTTTGTTGAAGTGCAGTCCATTAGAGAATTGTGGGACGACAACTTTTATTTGTATTATGGGCATCATGATGCATCAAACAATAATACAGCCTCTGCTCAGGTTATTTATGTCGATTACAGCTTAACTATGGATCAAGCTTATTCAGACGTTTATTATTCCAACTGGTCAAGCTTAAAAGCTGTTTTTAAGGAGGAAAAGGACATGTTCACAAAATTTAGGAGTGTTATTGTTGATAAGTTAACAGCAATTAAAGGATCTATTATACAAATAAGCGCAAGGCTGGTTTATGAGGATGAAGCACCAATACCCAACCAGAAAGTCAATCTCTATGCTGATGATGAATTAATTGGCACAAAGGAAACTGATATTTTTGGCTATGTTGTTTTTGATTGGAACACCTCTCCAGTTGTTCCAAATAAATATCTAGTAAACTTATCCTTTCCTGGCCAGACAACAATTGTTACACAGCAGACAGTCAACATTATGCCAAGCTATAATTTTAGTTTTGTTACAATTGAAGATAATGAAACAGAGGCTAATGTTACAGAAATTCAGGAGCAAATAACAAAAAAAGGAAATTATCACTTAAAAACAAGGGATACTGCATGGACCATTATAAAGCAGGATTATATAACAAAATACATTGATGTTGACTTTAGTTATATTAATGACAGCTATTACAGGGTGAACTGGAAATGGAATGATAAGTATGTGAAAGAGGTTTTGCAGAATTGTATTGCCTTAGAGACAATCACCGAAACAAATAACTGCATTCAAAACGTTTCATTGGAGTACTTCCCGAAAGAGTTAATTAAATACAGGATAGTTAAAGAGAATATAACCAATCTATCTCTTATGGACAGCCCTGTTTTTAGAAATATCAAAAATAAATCCATTCTGATTGATAAAACAAAAGAAATAACTTTAAATTTCACTTTCGTTAATTTTACCGGAAAATACTTCCCTGGCTTTGCAGCCTCAAAGATAAAAACAGACATCAACAGCTTAAAATCAAGCCCCCTACCCACTGCTGTAATCAAGGGAAATGCAAATATTATCGGAGATATTGAAATATTGGGGAATGACAGGGGAAGTTTTTATATTAACTTAAAGGACGGCTTTTATAACAGCAATGGATTAATGATAAAACTAGGCCTAAACACTACTTTAGCTGAGTTTAACAACAGCAAAGCAGCAGAAAACCTTACATTTACAGGAAATCAAAATATAACAAGATATCTTGAACTGCCGAGATATGCTAATGTTACAAATGCTACTTTTGACTTAAAAGGGCTTCAGCCTAACGGATTTCCTTTTATTGAAACTTTTTCATCTACAACTTATATTAACATTTCTGAAACAACAGCAGATGTAGATACAGTATCTGGGCGGGTGAATATGACTAACGTTAATCCTTTATCCAAACCATCAGATTCAGCTCTGTCTGATTTAGACTTTTATAGGAACAAACTGATTGCAATTCTGTTCTATGAATGCACTTACTATAACCATTCATGGGAAACAAACAGCTGGTCATCAGGAAAGGCTCTTTACCCGCCAAATGCATACTGTGGAATAACATTTTACCAGGATTCTTTATCATGGTCTATAGATGCAGACCCTTCATCAATAAATGGAACGCACAGTTTCACTATAGAGGGAGGGGGTTATAGTCTGGCTAATGACGGAATCTATTATTATACTTGCAGCGACGCTTTAGATAAGGTTTATAAATGGGATACCTCTGGAAATCTTCAAACTAGCTGTGATATATCTTCCTTTTCACTGGGCGGCCTTGCATGGAATGGTACTCATTTAATAGTTGATAATGCCTTGGGGGCTGCGATTCAGCTTATTGATATGAATGATTGTAGTGTGGATTATGAGTTAAGTTCTCCTGTTCCTTCTCCTACTCAAAGCGTTGCATATGATAAATCCGGTCAAACTTACTATGAAGGGCGGGTGGGTACCGGTTTAGATTACAAAATATACGCTTATGATAACACAGGAAACATGATTCCATTATACACAAAAGATGATTTAGTTGTTTCAAAAGGCTTCCCGAATAACGCTATTGCAAGAGCAACTTTAACCATGTCAAATTCATCCACTTCAGGAACAAATATTAAGGTTTTTATGACTTCTGATGGAGTTAATTGGGAAGAAGTAACTTCTGGAGAAGAACATAACTTTACAAATATTGGCTCAACTTTTAACTGGAGAGCCAATTTAACAACAAACAGCACTTACATAGCGCCTGTTATTTTTGAGATTGATATAACATCAACCTATCCTTCTTTTGTTAAAATAGACGGCGGGAATGACGCTATTTATGATTATACAAATGATTCAACTTTCAATGGAACTGTATATGACATAAGCCTAAACACATCGGCAATAACCTCAGCTCTAAACAACGGCGCCTGTGATTGTGATGGGTGTTCTTTAAATGGGGATAATTGTTCAATCCCTGTTTTATTCCATTCTGATACAGCGGGGAATTTAGAATATTCAAATATTAACATAGATTATGAAACAGGTCCTGTAAACCCAAAGATGTATGTAAATGGAACAAAAGTCTGGAATCGTTCTGGCTTATTCTATGGGCCTGAAACAATTGAAGGATTTGAAAGCGAGATGAATAATGAGTTGGAGAATTGCAGCGCAATAAATAATTCCTGCAATGTTTCGCTAGAATTTTCCTCAGACTCCGAAGGTGTATTAGAGCTTTCCCTGCCAAACCTACAATACCAGGATTATGATAGAGAAGCTCCTGTAATCAACAATATATTTGTTGATCCAAACCCTGCTCCGCCAGACAGCTCTGTAAATATAGATGTAAATACAACAGATAATGCGAACATAACAAGTATAAAAGTGAAAATTAAGGGTTCAGAAGCTGATTTAGCATATAATAGCTCAACTCAGCTTTATGAAGGAAGTTTAAACTTGCCTTCCTCGCCTGGTTACTATTATATCAATGTAACTGCTATTGATTCTTCAAATATCTCTACAACCAGCTCCAATATTACAGCACCAGATTCTGAATGCCCCCTTGGCATATTTTGCGTATCCTCTGGAGCCAATGAAGAATTAACGCTTTATTATAATGAGGTTGTTTGGTCTCCAGCCAATCCTAAAGAAAATAATTCAATAGTAATAAACGCCACAATCTATAATTTTGGTGGATTAAATGCTACAGATTTCTATGTTGAATTTAAGATTGATGGGGTATCCAAAGCAACAAACCAAATGTCAGTCCTTGCATACAGCTCTAATATAACGCAATTTAACTGGGATGCAACCGCTGGCAACCATACAATTACTATTATTGCAGATTCAACTGGTATTGTATCTGAAGATAATGAAACAAATAACGAAGCTAATGCAACAGTATTTGTGCAAGATGCAACGCCTCCTTCGGTTTTAGATATTTTTAGTGAGAGAGGGAGCCTGGTTATAAAGCTCAATATAACTGATAACATAGGTATCAGCAGTGTAATAGCTATAGTGAATACAACTATTATTCAGTTTAGCTATAATTCAACCTCTGGGTTATGGGGGGGCTCTTCAGAAGAAGTTGGACCAGGGACATATCCTATGACAGTACTTGTTATAGATTCGGGTGGTCTAACAACTACAGTGCAAAGAAGTATAACTGTTTATGAAGAAACTATAGACCTAGCCTTAACAAATGAAGATTTATTATTCTCTCCGCTAACACCATCAGATGGAGAGAACGTAATAATAAGCGTTAACGTCCATAATCATGGCATAAATGAAACAGCTAACCTTATAGTGGAGTTATTAATTGATGATACCTCCCAATCAAATAATACCATAACTGTTCAGGGTGACGCTAATAGAACTGTACAATTTAACTGGATTGCAGATTATGGTAACCATACTGTAACTACAAGAATAGACGCAGACAATAACATCGCAGAACTTAATGAATCCAACAATGAAATAAACAAAACAATCTATGTTACAGATAATACTCCTCCATCAATAAACGAAATAATCCTGCCTGATTCTGTTTATGAAGCTTCTGATCTGCTTATAAAAGCCAACGTAACAGATAATATCAACATTAGTGGGGTGAATGCGACAATAAGCGGAACAACTGTAATATTAAGTTATAATACAACAACAGGCTTATACGAAAATACTACAACTGCTCCAACAGCAGGAGTTTATAATGTAACTGTAGCTGCTGTGGATGCAGCTGATCTATTGGCCTCAAAAAAAGAGATTATTGAGATTTATCAAAGTGAAGCTGATTTAACTATAGATTTCACAGATGTTGCACTGCCCAATAACATAACAGAGAATAACAATTTTACAATAAACATTACTGTTCATAATGATGGTGGAACAGATGCAGACAATTTCAAAATAGAGCTTTTAATAGATGAAAGTTCGAGAGATAATTATACCATGTCTGTGAATAAGGCAGAAACAACTCTCACCCAATTTACAATCAACACAACTTATGGTGATCATAACCTCACTATAAAGCTTGATGCAGATAATGATATTGCAGAAAGCAATGAATCGAATAACTTGTATAACACTACCTTCTTTGCTATTGATATTACACCACCTCAAGCCCTAAACTTAACAGCAACCCCATCAAACTGGACAGATCAGACAACATTTAATATTTCATGGAATTCTGTTGCAGATACTAATGGAATTTCAAATTATGAGTATCAGATAGATTATGGAAACTTTACATCTATTGGTTTGAACACATCTTTCATTACTCCACATCAATCCCTAGGAGTTCATACTGTTTATGTAATGGCTGTTGATAACCCAGGTAACAAAGGCAGTTTGAATAATGTAAGTGTTTACATTGATACATCTCCACCAAATACGCCTATAATAAGAGAATGGCACTGCGGCAATAACTGGACACAGCATAATACTCCTTACCTGAGCTGGACAGATCCTGGTGATGAAGGAAGCGGCATAACCAACTTTACGATAGATGCGGATGGCCAAGAGATAGATTTAGGTTATAATCTAACCTATCACAGTTCCAATCTAACAACAGGCAGCCATACATTTAGAGTAAAAGCTTATGATGCATTAGATCAAAACAGCAACTGGTCTAATACAATAACTGTTTACATTGATACATCTGAGCCGGATGCTCCTGGTGTAGCTTCTCCTAGCCACCCGTATAATAACAGTTGGTATGCTATAAATACTCCGCTCTTTAATCTAACAGCTCCAGCAGATGATTCTGGAATAAATGGCTATTACTACATTGTTGATAAAACAAACAATACACTCCCAGATATTATGTCTTTATGGACAACTAACACAACAATTAATATTACAAATATAGGTGGAGGAGCGCAGTTTGGAAGCAATGAGACTAATACTACAAATACAACAGGATTAGTTGACGGCGAATGGTATTTCCACATAATAGCTAAAGACAATGCTGGAAATGTTGGAGAAAATGCTGCGCATTACAAATTAAAGATTGATACAACAGGCCCTGCTGTAATTAGTTATATCCCTTTGAACAACTCAGCTAGTGAGAACAAAACACCAACTATTATAGTAAACTATGCTGATTTAGGCGCAGGTGTTAATACAACTTCCATTACATTAGAATTTGATGGGTCAGATGTTACAGAAAATTGCACAATTAATGAAACAACTTTGATTTATTCATTAAACAGCAATCTAACGCTTGGAAAACATAACGCAACTATCTCGCTGAAAGACAATTTAATCAATGAAAGGCAACTAATATGGTTATTTTATGTGATGGACAACGCGTTCGTTATCAAAAACTCTTCAGATATTGTAGCTTATTTTGATAACGGTGGGAGTATCGTCTTAAAAGGAACATTAGAGCAAAATTCTGCGCATCAGAAAACTAATGATAGCTTGTTTGTTAAAAGAGAGAATGGTGAAGATGTCCTAATAATCGAGAATAATGGGGGTATGTATATTGATGGAACTTTATTTGAAAATCAAGGCGCTTTAAATTCCTTAGAGCAAAGCAATGATTTCAGGATAAAATATGGAAATGAATTAGTTGCTTTTGTTAACGACTCAGGTTATATATTCATAAAAGGAAATTTGATTGAGAATGGCAATCCATAAAGGAGGATAAAAAAATGAAAAAAACACACAAAAAACAGAAAGAATACACTGCAGAAAAATATATTCTAAGCAGGATATCCCCATTAAAGACCAATTTTGCCTCAATTTTAAAGCTTAGCCTAGCGTTAGCTCTATTCTTAATCCCCATTTCATTAGTTTCTGCACTGCCTCTAACCCTAGAAAATGGAGCACTAAATGTTTCAAATAATTTATGGGTCAGCAATAAAGTAAACATTTCTGCTTCAGGAGATGTTAATGCAACAAATTTCTATGGCGATGGCTCTGGATTGACAGGAGCAA
>CAZKBD010000078.1:0-8931 GCA_964550945.1 uncultured Methanosarcinales archaeon | reverse complement strand
TTAAATAAGTTAACAGATAATTTGAACTTTCCACTTTCCGTTAAATTATTTAACATAGAAAGCTCTATTAGCAGGTATAGCGCGACAAAGGTGTATACTGAAAGGAGGGTTAAAGAGATATTTGAAGCCGCAAGAAAGTTTATATCTAAACTTAGGGTTATATTAGAGAAATGATTTTACGCCATGCACGTTCTTGACATTGACATCTAAAATGTTGCAATAGCAATCTGCCGAAGAATAAATTGTAGTATAAACTATATGTTATAACATACAAGTTCCATCACCACTATACATATAAACCAAAGACAATAGTATATAAATAAACATTAAATTATAACCAAGAGGTGCATTTAAATGGAAAGATCAAAAGAGAAAAATCATGACAAGCATCATGCGCTTGCTATAATTTCTATTGTTGCGATTGTCGCTGTTGTTGGGATTGTTTTTATGTTTATGGGGAAAGGAAATAGCGTTAATATTCCTACGCAATCATCTTTTGATGAAGGCATTGTTGAAGTTGGTGATGGAGAGGATTTGGCTGGGCAAGCGATAAGCGTTTACACATCAACTTTAAATTATTCCCTTTCTACAGGGGGGAATGGCTATGGAAGATTTGATTATAGGATTCCTTCATCTGATTACAATTCAGGAAAATATAAAATATTCTTATATAATCTGGAGGGTACACTTCAAACAACCCCTTATCTTACTTTATCTAAGATTTATGGAACATCTTACCTTACAAAGTATCAATGGTCTAAAGCGGTGATTTTAAAGTTGGATAGTGCTGGTCAAATAATTCCTAATCCGATTAAAAATCCTAGTATAAAATATTCCCAAGTAAGCGAGTATACATATAATACATATCCAGGAACACTAAAAATTATCTCAGCACCTGATGCAGTATTTAGTATACATCCTATTGATGAGGAATTTGCATCAATGTGGGGCGAAACTTTCCGAGATATTATAACCCTTAATCCAGGAAAATATATATTAAACCTAAACCGATCAGGACATATAGAAATCACCAGTGAGTTTAGCATAAATCCCGGAGAAACCAAACAATTGAGTTTTATATTACAACCATTACCATCTAGTGGATGTACAGATTCTGATGGTGGAATTTATCCATTTGAATATGGAACAGTGGCTGATTCAACCCGTAATGATGTTGATGAATGTATGGATCAAACAAAGTTGGCAGAACGTTACTGCTTGAATGGACAACTAACTGGAGTTTATGTATATTGTAACGCTATGTTTAACAAAGTTTGCTCAAATGGTGCGTGTATTTGAAGATTATAAGACAAATATAGTGTATGAAACCATTTCCTTTTTTTATTTTTTTAACTCCAGTAATTGTTTTTTCTGCAACATCCAATCTAAGCAATTCTATGAAGATTATGGCTTCTGATTGTGAACGGATTGACGATAAGAAAGGGAATAATGTCCAAAAAGGGACATTAATGTCTAGTTTATTTGGGGTAAATAACATTAGAGATAGCTGATTCTAATCGTGTTGCCATCATAGGGACAAAATCTACTCGATTAATATCCTCTTCTTCTTAAAAGGTAAATTCCAATTCATCAGAAATGTAATTATCTCGCTTTCCTGATTAACATCTGCTATCAATACCCCTTTAGAAAGGAATTCTGTTTTGGTTTCAGCTAGAATACCGCTTTTTCCGTCCCTTCCCTTTAATGCATAATAGAACCTAATCTTGTCAGTATACTCGAGCGAAGAGGAGTTATATGTAAAAAGCACTTTTGATTTTAAGGGAAGCAATTTCTTGTCAAAAACTAAACTAAACCCTTCATGCAGTAAACTAGTCCAGATTGGCTCGTCTTTTGAAAAAAGATCCTCAATTATATGGTAAGTTACATGAAAATCAGTGCTTAGATCGCTCTCGAATTCCTTGGCAATCTTCTCAGAAGACTGTTTAGTAGTTTTAGTAATAATAGAAATATCAATATCTTTAGGGCTTATGCCCCCTTTGATAAATGATCCAAATATGATTACATCCAAAATTCTATCTTTGTTTTGCTCATAAAACTTCTTTGAAATCTTTTTCAAGATTGAAATGCCTAATAAGTTCTTTGAGCTTTTTCTTGACTGTTTTTGCATCATCTTCATCTGCCATTTGATTGTATGTTTTTCTATATCTTGAAAATAATTCAGAGACGACTGAAAAAGCAAAAGGGTAGTTGATTTTGAGAAGATCAAAGCGCTCGTTATGATTTTTTGGGGCAATTCCCTGGTTGGTTTCCAGATTATAGTCACAAAGCGTAACTAAAGCTTTGAAGTAAGAATCTGTAGCTGCATTAAACCTTTTCTTATGAAGGTTATCCTCTCCGCTTTGAAAGAACTCCCGGGATATTACAATTTTAGCCATATGTTAAACTATTTAACACAACTTGTATATAAAGCTTTCTATGTTAAATAAGTTAACAGATAATTTGAACTTTCCACTTTCCGTTAAATTATTTAACAAATAGGTAACAGACAGATAAGTAGACAAAAAGTAATGTCCAAAAATAGACACTAATGTCTAATCTTATTTTATACTAGGCAATAAATTTATAAATAAATAGTCTTAACCTTATTTCCATGAAAAAGGTAATTTTAGCTTATTCAGGAGGATTAGACACATCTGTGATACTTAAATGGCTGATTGACAAAGGCTATGATGTAGTTTGCTTTCTTGCTGATCTAGGCCAAGGTGATGATTTTAAAGCAGCTAAAGAGAAAGCGCTCAAGATTGGGGCTTCTAAAGTTTATATTGAAGACTTGAAAAAGGAGTTTGTTGAAGATTTTATTTTTACTGCAATCAAGGCAAATGCTGTTTATGAAGGCAAATATTTGATGGGAACTTCTTTAGCAAGGCCATTAATCGCAAAAAAGCAGATTGAAATCGCAAAAAAGGAAAAAACCAATATTGTCAGCCATGGCGCTACTGGCAAAGGCAATGACCAGGTCAGGTTTGAGCTAACATATTATACCCTAATGCCTGATGTTGAGATAATTGCTCCATGGAAGACTCAGGAGTTCCTAGACCAGTTCAAGGGAAGGACTGATATGATAAACTATTCTAAAAAGCACAATATTCCTATTGAGCAGACTAAAGACAAGCCTTACAGTTCTGATGCCAATATAATGCACATTAGTTATGAAGCTGGGGTTTTAGAGGATCCAAGCTATGAGCCAAAGGAGGATATGTTCAAAATCACTGTTTCCCCGCAAAAAGCCCCAGATAAAGAAATTAAGATTGCGATTGAATTTAAAGAGGGCATTCCAGTTAAGGTTATTGATGAAACAAATAAGCAAACAAAAACAGGTTCTTTAGAGTTATTTAGTTATCTGAATAAAGTTGGCGGTGAGAATGGTGTTGGAAGGGTTGATATGGTTGAAAACCGCTTTGTTGGAATGAAATCAAGAGGAGTGTATGAAACACCTGCTGGTACAATTTTGATGCATGCTCATCTAGATATTGAGGGGGTTACAATGGACAGAGAAGTGAAACAGATACGTGATAGCCTAATCCCTAAATTTGCTTCTCTAATTTACAACGGCTTTTGGTACAGCCCTGAGTTGGGATTATTGAAAACGATGATTGATAAGTCGCAGGAGCATGTATCTGGAGTAGTAAAAATCAGTTTATATAAAGGGAATGTTATAATTAAAGGAAGGGAATCAAAAGAAAGCCTGTATGATAAATCAATAGCCAGCATGGATAAATTAGGAAGCTATGACCAGAAGGACGCAATTGGATTTATTAAGCTGAATGCTTTGAGATTAAAAGCCAGCGCTAAAAGATCGAATTAGTTGCTTAGCTGTTTTAATGACTTCTCGATAACAATAAGCCTTTATATACAACCTAGCTATTAACCATTAAAAGGGTGGTTTTTTGAGGTCTCACAAGAAATATATTGAGTTGGCTATAAAGTTAGCTGAAAAGGGGAAAGGATATACTAGTCCTAACCCATTGGTTGGAGCGCTTGTAGTTAAACGCGGCCAGATTGTAGGAAAAGGGTATCATAAGAAATGCGGCTGCGACCATGCTGAGGTCATTGCTATAAAGGATGCTGGCAAAAAGGCTATGGGCGGAACTTTATATGTAACACTAGAGCCTTGTTCTCATTGGGGTAAAACACCGCCTTGCACTGAAAAGATAATTGAATCAGGCATTAGGGAGGTTATTATAGGTATGAAGGACCCGAATCCTATAATTGAAGGATATAAAGAACTAAAATTTAGGGGATTAAAAACTAAGATAGGCATTTTAGAAAAGGAGTGCAAAAAGCTCAATGAGCCTTATATAAAATGGATCAAAACAAAGCTGCCATTTGTGATTGTAAAGGCTGCGATGAGCCTTGATGGCAAGATAGCGACAAGGACAGGAGACTCAAAGTATATCACTGGAGGGGAAGCAAGAAAGCTTGTGCATCAATTAAGGGCTGAGCTGGATGCTGTGATGGTTGGCATAAACACTGTATTAAAGGACAACCCCCAATTAACTCCAAGGCTTGTAAGCGGGCCTGAGCCGATTAAGGTGATAGTGGACAGCAAATTAAGGATACCCCCAAAGGCAAATGTTCTTAAGAACCCTACTAAGGCAATAATAGCCACTTCAAAAAAAGCTCCAAAAACCAAGATTAAACAGTTTCAGCAAAAGGGCGTTAAGGTATTGATTGCGCCTTTAAAGAAAGGCAAGATAGATCTTGAAAAGCTAATGCAGGAGCTTGGAAGATTAGAGATAACCTCTCTTATGATTGAGGGCGGAGCAGAGCTCAATGCAGATGCAATAAGGTCAGGCATTGTTGACAAGGTTCTTTTTTTCATAGCACCTGGATTTATTGGAGAGGGGTTAGGAGCAGTTGGAGATTTAGGCATCAAAAAAGTGGATAAGAAAATTAATTTAAAAAATATGTCTACTAGAAAGATCGGTAAGGATATATTAGTTGAAGGCTATCTTTAAATAAAAATATTTATAAAACAAACGTATTTCTTTGATAGAATGATATTCCTAAAAATAGAACATGCAATAAAGGAGCTGCAGAAGGGCAACTTTATTGTTATGATTGATGATGAGAGCAGAGAGAATGAAGGTGATTTAGTTATAGCTGCTGAGAAAATAACTCCTTCTAGACTTAATTGGATGATAAACAAGGGCAGAGGGATATTATGCGTGCCTGTTGATGGCAAAAGATTAGATGCGCTGGAGATTCCTTTAATGGCTGCTCACAGTTCTGATAAGTTCAATACTCCTTTTACAGTTTCTGTTGACGCAAAAAAAGAAACAACAACAGGGGTTTCTGTATTTGACAGGGTTGCTACAATAAGAAAATTGATAGATCCTGAGACAAAGCCAAAAGATTTGGCAATGCCCGGGCATATCTTTCCGTTAAGAGCGAATGAACAAGGCGTTTTGGGAAGAGCTGGACATACTGAAGCTGCTGTTGACTTATGCAAATTAGCTGATTTGTATCCTGCTGCTGTCATTGCTGAGATAATGAATGAAGATGGAACAATGGCAAAGCTTGAAGAATTGATGGATTTCTGTGAGAAGCATAAATTAGGCATAGTTACAATAGCGGATTTGATCAAGTATAGGAAAAAAGAGGATAAGCGAGCATAGTTGTTAAATGCAGTTAGTTAATAATATTAACCATTAACTAAAAATAACCAATTTTGGTGAATAATATCAACCAGAAAGAATCCTATTGGTTTTGTACTTAACACCCCACATATCAAATACGCTCTTGATCAAATCTTCTTTATTGGTGGATACAGCGATAATACCTCCACCAAGCATTTTTGCTTTTGCCTCGGATAGGACGCCTTTAGTTCCTCTTCTGCCCCTCAATGCATAATGGAATCTCACCCTATCTGACGGCTTAAATCCGTTTAATGAATATGTAAAAAGGGTTTGATTCTCAAATCCATATATTTTTGATAACGATTCATTTTTTGTGATGGAAACCCCCTCATTAAGGAGAGTCTTCACTAATGGATTGCCGCTTATAATAAACTCTTTCTCAGTCAATATTGTTACATGGATGTTTTCTTTCTGAAAAATTTGTTTAAATGAGCTGAGCAGGTCAATCGATTCTTTTTCCTTAGCATCAGGGATTATTAAGCATATGTCTATATCTTTAGGATTATCTTTGCTTCTAACATATGAACCAAAGAGAACAGCGTCTATTGCATTATTCTCTCTAAGCCATTTTTTAATCTTTGAGAACGTGTTTTTTTGCATCTTCCACCTTTTGTTTAACTTGGCCTGCAACAACATCTGAGATGGTTTTAGAATAAGAATCTCTATAAAAATCAAAAAGCTTTGAGGCTACAGAATACAACAAGGGCCTATTTGTTTTAAGAAGTTCAAATCTTTCTGTATGATTCGCCCCTAACCTTCCAGTAGTTTCCAATAAAGAGATATCACACAGTTCAACTAGCGCCTTATAATATAAGGTTACTGCTCCGTTATATTTCTTTTTATTGAAAGCAAGCTCAGCTAATTCAAAATACTCTTGAAAGTTTTTAATCAAAATGTCTTTTTGAGCCATTGTTAACATGATTAACATAAGACTAATATATAAACCTTTTGGTTAATATTAATAACCTAGGGCAAATAAGGTCATAGCGGATTTGATCAAGCATAGGAAAGGCAAATTGTAAAGATTTATATAACATAATTGGTTACTTTTGTGCATGAGGGGAATTAGCGAGAAAAACATCCTTGATGAATTCTGTATTAAGTTTTGCAAAGTGTTGGAAAAACAGTGCAGATATATTGTGGTTTCCGGATTTGTTGCAATAAGTTCTGGAAGAAGCAGGGCTACAGAAGATATTGACATTGTCATTGAAAAATTAGATTTTAGGGCATTCAAAGAGCTTCATAATGATTTATTGAAGAAGAGTTTTGTATGCATGCAATCTGATTCTGCTGAAGAGATTTATGATTATCTGATAGACAACACTTCTGTGCGTTATACATTGAAGGACAAACCCTTGCCTGAGGCTGAGCTTAAGTTTGCTAAAGATAAAATAGACCAAATTCAGCTAGAATCAAGGGTAAAGCTGCCTTTAACAGGCCTTGATATCTGGTTTAGCAGCATAAATATGAACCTTGCTTTCAAAGAGGAATTATTAAAATCAGATAAAGATGTGAAAGATGCTGAACATTTGAGAAAGATTTATCCTGAGCTGGTTAATGAAGATGAGATAAACAAGATAAAATTAATGATAAGAAAGTTGAGATTATGAGCGAAGAGATAGATAGATGGATAGAGTATATGAAAGAGAATCCTAATTGGAAAGAGGTTCATACTCAGTTTATTAATGCCCAGTTTTCCAAATCCTATGCCTTTATGAAGCGCTTGTTGAAAGAGCCAAATGGAAGAAAGAGATTGATCAATGCTTATGGCATTAAGAATTTAAAAGGGTATAGGAAGTTATTGGGGTAATTGTTACGAAGCGGATTTGATTAAGCATAGGAAAAAAACTAGCCCCTAACAAGGCGGTTTCTTGAATCTACCATCAGATAACATTTTTGGCCTGCATCAAACAAGCTGGTGTCTGTTGTTATCCTCTGATATACCTTATCGAATACCTTTAGGACTGCCAATGGTGAACCTCTTTCCTTTTTATTGAAAGCATTAAACATCAGTCCACGTAATCCTATAGAATAGAAATAATCAGCTAGGTTTGTCGTCAGCCTTTTTATCCCTTCAATCACTTCTTCCCTGTTTGTTGAAGCAAGCTCTGGATGATTTTCTGTCAATGTATGGTATACTGCTTTCTCCACATTTTTTTCATCCTGCCAGTATGACCTAGGAGCTCTGAATTCATCACCCCACTCATGCAAATGCACATTTTGAGTTAGATCAAATAAGCTTGCACATTTTGTTCTTCTCTGATACTCCTGATCAAATGCCTTCAGGACTGCCAATGGTGAACATCTTTCTTTTTTACCATAATCTCCAATCATCCATCCTCCTAGTTTGATAGCACTAAAATAATCCTCCAGGTTTTTAGGTAATCCTTTTATCCCTTCAATCACTTCTTTTCTGTTTTTTGAAGCAAGCTCTGGATGAGCAGTTGTGAGGATATAATAAACTAAGGCCTGGATATTTGCAGGATGAAAGTAAGTGCCCTCATAAAACATCAATTGAGTCTCTCCATCTATTTTCCCCATAATGCGGTCACACTGCCTCTCAACAAAGTTCCTGCCCATATTAAACAATTCACTTCTTCTCCCATCATCTTCTGATATCTCCCTTAATACAGGGGCATAGGTAGGCATTTCATGAACCATATCTTCTAATCTACGGCTTACAAACCTGGAGAATTGGTTGGGTGTAAGGCCAAATTGTGCAAGCATTGATGTGTAAGGAAGCCCTCTATCTCTCTCAACTACAGCCTTGACATATTTTTCAAGAGGTATCCTTCCCATAGGATTATCGAAATTCTATCCTATTTAAATAGTTTTTTAAATTTGTTACTGTATAATAACAAAAAAGCATTAAATTTAGGTGGATAGGTATAGTCTAATACAGGACATCTTTGTCTAATTTCTTTTTATTTAAGTCAATAAATTTATAAACCAACTAATTTCTAAGCTAGCTATGGCAAAACTTTGGCAGAAGGACAATAAGCTGAATAAACTGATAGAAGAGTTTACAGTGGGAAATGATTACTTGCTAGATAAAGAGCTTTTGAAGTATGACATTATCGCTTCTATTGCGCATGCTAAGATGCTGAATAAGATAAAAATAATCAATGATAAGGAATTTGAAAAATTGAAAAAAGAGCTGGACAATATTAAAAATCTGGAAATCAAAAAAGAAGATGAAGACTGCCACACTGCAATTGAGAACCATTTGGTGAAAAAGTTAGGTGATTTGGGAAAGAAGATACATGCATTC
>CAZKBD010000077.1:0-8954 GCA_964550945.1 uncultured Methanosarcinales archaeon | reverse complement strand
GGTTGTTGTTGGAGCAATTTTGATAATTAAGGCTTTGGTTATGTATTCAATGTCTGGTTGTTGCCAGAAAAAGGCTCCGAGGAAGAGATAAATTTTTTTATTTTCTTTCAAATTGATATGTCAGAAATCAAAGATTTCTGAGCATGCTCAAAAACCACCTAGCTTAGGTTAGCTATGCTGCAATCATGCCACATCTCCCTGATGGGTGGTTTTTGACATAAAGGCAACGAAACAGTAACATTTAAAAAGCCCTTACAATTTCTAAGGATAAAATGGGAAAGAAGTCTTCTGGTTTAAACGCTGGAAAAAAACTGAAAGCAAGAAGGCATCAGAATAGATGGCTCGATATACTTTATGTTAGAAAGGTTCTAAGATTAAAGGAGAAATCAGACCCCTTAGAAGGGGCTTCTCAAGCTAAAGGCATTGTTCTTGAAAAGGTTCAGATAGAAGCTAAACAGCCAAATTCTGCAATGAGAAAATGTGCAAGAGTCCAGCTTACTAAAAACGGAAGACAGGTTACTGCTTTCTGCCCTGGCGATGGAGCCACTAAGCTTATTGACGAGCACGACGAGGTCATTATTGAGTGCATCGGCGGCAAACAAGGCAGGGCAAAAGGAGATATTCCTGGTGTCAGGTGGCAGGTTATCAAAGTTAATGACCAAAGCTTAGACGCTTTATTGAAAGGCAAGATTGAGAAGGCAAGGAAATAAAATGGCTGAGTTAAAAGCTTTCAACAGATGGTCCACAGAAGGGATAAAGGTTACAGATCAAGGACTTGTGAATTATATCAACCTAGAGCCAAGAATAGTTCCTAAGACTGGCGCAAGATATGTTGGCAACAGATTCCATAAAAGCAGGGCATTTATTGTTGAAAGGCTGATAAATAAGCTGATGGTTCCGGGCCATAAATCAAAAAAACACTACAAATCAAGTTATCACCTGACTGGAAAGGTACAAACTGTTTATTCCCTTGTTGAAAAATGCTTCAGGATGATTGAATCAAGAACAAAAGAAAATCCAATAAAAGTTTTTGTCAAGGCCCTGGAGAATGCTGCTCCAAGAGAGGAGATAATCACAATAGAGTATGGCGGCGCTCGCTACCCAAAAGCTGTTGAATGCGCTCCACAAAGAAGAATTGATTTGGCTCTTAGGTATATGACCCAAGGCGCTTATCATAAATCTTTTAATTCCAAGAAGCCAATCGAGGAATTCCTGGCAGAAGAAATTGTTAATGCTTACAAATGCTCAAGCGCTTCCAACGCAATTGCAAAAAAGCATGAAGTTGAAAGGCAGTCTGATTCTAGCAGGTAAACTGGCAGTTTTGTTTTTTAGAAAGATTATTAAATCCTAAATCATTAAACTGAAGTAGGAGGTGTTTTTATGGCAACTGTGAAGGTTTATTCAACGCCAACATGCCCTTGGTGTGTCAAGGCAAAGCAGTTTCTGAAAGAGAACAAAATCAAGTTTGAGGATTTTGATGTGTCTGAAGATGATAAAGCAAGGGATGAGATGGTAGAGAAATCAGGACAGATGGGCGTTCCTGTAATCGATATCAGTGGCAAGATAATTATTGGGTTCGATATTGAGAGAATAAAGAAAGAATTAAAGCTGTAAAATGTATGATCTAGTCATAATCGGCGGAGGGGTTTCTGGATTAGCTGCTGCTATATATGCTGGAAGGTTTGAGATGAAAGTTTTATTGATTGCTGAGAATTTAGGCGGGACAGTCATTATGGCGCATGAAGTCACCAATTACCCTGGCTTCAAAAAGATAAGCGGCATGGATTTGGCTGAAAGCATCAAAGAGCATGCTAAAGAGTATAAAATTGAGATAAAAGAAGAAAAAGTGGCTAAGGTAGAAAAAGGCAAGGATTGCTGTTTTAATGTTTTTGTTGGAAAAAAGAATTTTGTTACAAAATCGGTAATTTTTGCTACAGGAACAGAATGGAAAAAATTAGATGTAAACGGAGAAAAGGAGTTTAGTGGAAAAGGCGTTCATTACTGCGCCTTATGCGATGGCGCATTCTATAAGAATAAGGTAATTGGTGTGGTTGGAGGAAGTGATTCAGCAGCAAAAGATGCTTTATTGCTGGCAGAATATGGGAAAAAGGTTTATATTATCTACAGAAAAGATAAGATAAGGGCAGAGCCTATTACCTTAAAGATGGTTGAGAAAAATAAAGAGATTGAAGTGATAAACAACACAAATGTTATTGGGATAAAAGGGAATAAGTTTGTTAACTCAGTTATTCTTGATAAGGCCCACAAAGGCTCAAAAGAGCTTAAGATAGATGCAATATTTATAGATATAGGCCATATACCTTTAAGCGGGCTGGCAAAAAATGTTGGAGTTAAGATAAATGAAAAAGACGAGATAATGATTGACAGGGATGCAAACACCAATGTTAAGGGCATTTTTGCAGCTGGTGATGTCTGTGATAGCTCATTCAAGCAGGTAATAACCGGCGTGGCGCAGGGAGTTACAGCAGCATATTCTGCTTATCGCTATATAAATGGTAATAAGGGTATTTGCTCTTGCGATGATGAAAAACTATAGATTAAGATATTTCAAAAATAAATTTAATTATGATTCTTATGGTTTAGCTGGAGATATTGGAGGGACAAACACCAACCTTTGCATTGCTGGAATTAGGAGGAATAAGCCAGAATTATTGTTTTCAATGCATTTCAAAAGTGCTGAATTAAGATCATTATTGCCTGCAGTGGAAGAGATAATAAAGTATGCAAAGGAAAAACACTGCATTAGTGTCAGGAATTGCTGTTTTGGCGTCGCTGGCCCTGTTTCTGGCGATTATGCTAGGACAGTAAATCTCAAATGGGATGTTGATGCAAAAGCCCTTTCGAGAAAGACCGGATTAAAGATAATGTTGATTAATGATTTCCAGGCAATCGGTTATGGAATAAACCTTATCAGCAAAAAAGACCTGTTTGCTGTAAGAAATGGGAAAGGATATGGCAATAAAGCTGTTCTTGGTGCTGGAACCGGATTGGGAAAAAGCATCTTGTTTTTTGACGGCAAAAGATATATTCCGATGCCAAGTGAAGGCGGACATGAAGATTTTCCATGCCAGAATGAGTTTGAATTAAAATTGGCGGAGTTCATAAGAAAGAAAAAGAAGATCAAGCAGATAAATTATGAAGAATTGGTTTCTGGGAGAGGGCTGGAGATTATTTATGAATTCCTGTCAAAGAAAAAAGCCAATGCAAAGGAAATATCCAAGAACCGGGCTAAAGACAGATTATGCAGAGAATCATTTAAGCTATTTGTGAAGTTTTATGCCAGATGCGCCAAGAATTTTGTTTTGGATTCATTGGCTACCGGAGGCTTGTATATTGCAGGAGGGATTGCAGCCAAGAACAAGGAGATATTTAAAAGCAAAGAGTTCATTAAAGAATTTGAGAATGTTGACAGATTGTCAGGAGTTCTTGCCAAAGTGCCAGTCTATGTCATAACTAATTATGATATTGGAATGATTGGAGCGAGTTATTTTGGGATTAGCGAAAGCTTTAAAAATAAAACATAATTTCTATTGGTTACCTATGATTGATGAAGGCTGTTAAGGTAATAGCCTGAGTGAGGAATTGTTTCTTATTTCCTCGAATCTGTCGTAAAATATGGTTAATAAATAATCGTGGAGGATTTAAAATGGCTGAAGTGTCAAAAGAACTGGTTAATAAAGCGTATGAAGCGGTCGAGGTTGCAAAGGCAACCGGCAAATTAAGGAAAGGGTCAAATGAAGCAACTAAGGCTATTGAAAGAGGAGAGGCAAAATTAGTAATTGTTGCCAAGGACGTAAATCCGCCTGAGATCATAATGCATCTGCCTTTATTGTGTGAAGAAAAGGGCATTCCATGCATACAGGTTCCTAGCATGGAAGAGCTTGGTGCTGCTGCAGGGATTGATGTCAAGACATCAAGCATTGCAATAGTGCAGGAAGGCGAAGCAAAGGAGATAATCAAGAATATTTCAGAAAAACTGAAGAAAGGAGAATAAAATGTTTGAAAAAAAGCAGAGGCCAAATGAAGGGCCTGCCAGAGAAGAAACAAAAGGAGCAGTAAGATTTTCTGAGGCAACTCCTGCAAAGGTTGAGGAGATTATTGGAAGAACAGGCACAAGAGGAGAGGCTATACAAGTAAGATGCAAGATCTTGGAAGGCAATGACAGGAATAAGACCATAAGAAGGAATATAAAAGGCCCTGTACAGATAGGAGATATCCTAATGCTAAGAGAAACTGAAATTGAAGCGAGAGGATTAAGCAAAGGCGGAAGAGGAACAGGTAACTAAAATGGCTAAATGCAGTTTTTGCGGAGATGCGCTTGAGAGAGGAACTGGCAAGATGTATGTGCAGGTTGACTCAAAGGTGTTTTATTTTTGCTCATCAAAATGCGAAAAGAATATGCTGAATTTGGGCAGAAAGCCAATCAAAACAAGATGGAGCAAAAGGTTTGAAAAGTAAAATGGCTGTTGAGCAAACTCTTGTGCTGATAAAACCAGATGGCCTGGTAAAATCATTGACTGGGAATATTATAACTACCTTATCTGAGACCCAGCTCAAAATAGTTGGATCTAAAATTGTTCAGGTAACAAGAGAGTTAGCAGAGGAGCATTATTGCCATCTAAAAGAAGAATCTTTTTTTGATGAATTGGTGAGATACATAATGGGAGAATATCATACTAAAAGGGTCATGGCTTTGGTTTATCATGGCGAAGGCGCAATAAAAAAAATAAGAGAGATTGTAGGGGCAACAAATCCTGAGGAAGCAGGCCCAGTTACAATAAGAGGCAAATACGGCAGGATAACAAAGAAAGGCGTTTTTGAGAATGTCATCCATGCTTCTGAGAATGTGAAAGAAGCTGAAAGGGAGATAAAACTATGGTTCAGGCCTGAAGAGCTTGTCTATACAATATACCCCACTGAAGCAAGAGAAGCGACAAAAACAGAATTCTTTTGGAAGTGATAAAATGGCTGAAAAGACTGTTGAGAAAGTAATGAAAATTATGAGCAAGGTTGAGAACATCAGAAATATATGCACCTCTGCCCATATTGATCATGGAAAAACGACGTTCACAGATAATCTACTTGCAGGAGCAGGCATGATGTCCAAGGATGATGCTGGAAAAGCTTTAAAGATGGATTTCCACGAGGACGAGCAAGAAAGAGGCATCACGATTGACACTGCTGCTGTAAGCATGGTTCATACTTTTGAAGGCCAAGAATACCTAATCAATCTGTTGGACACTCCAGGCCACGTTGATTTTGGAGGAGATGTAACAAGAGCAATGAGGGCTGTTGATGGAACAATAGTCCTTGTTTGCGCAAGCGAAGGCGTCATGCCTCAGACAGAAACAGTATTAAGGCAGGCATTACGAGAGCTTGTAAAGCCCGTATTATTTATCAACAAGGTTGACAGGCTGATAAAAGAGCTGCAATTAACGCCTGAGCAGATGCAGGACAGATTTGTTAAAATAATAAACCATGTTAACAAACTAATTAGAGAGATAGCTCCAAAGGAATATAAAGAGAAATGGCAGGTTAATGTTCAAGATGGGCTTGTTGCATTTGGCTCTGCATTCCACAACTGGGCATTATCCATACCTTATATGAAGAAGACCGGAATCACTTTTAAAGATGTTATTGATGCTTATCATGGAAGCGAGCAGGAAATAAAGGAAAAAGTAAAGGCTTTAGCTGAAAAAGCGCCTTTGCATTCTGTTATCCTAGATATGGTTATTAAGCATCATCCAAATCCGCTGCAAGCACAGCCCTACAGAATACCTAAGATATGGCATGGCGAGCTGGAAAGCGAAGAAGGCAAAGGGCTTATTAGCTGCAATCCAAATGCACCCTTATTTTTTATTATCACAAAGATTGTTATTGATCCGCAGGCAGGAGAGATTTCTGCGGGAAGGCTATTTTCTGGAACAATGAAAAAAGGGGAAGATGTTTATCTCAATAGGATGAAACAAAATTCAAGGATACAGCAGGTGTTCATCTATAATGGGGCAAAAAGAGAGATAATCGACAATGTCCCTGCAGGAAATATTATTGGCATCAGCGGTGTTAAGAGCTATGCTGGTGAAACAGTAACAATCAACCCAACAGAGCCTTTTGAAAAAATCACGCATATTTTTGAGCCTGTTATCACTAAAGCAATTGAAGCTAAGAAAGCAAGTGATCTGCCAAAATTAATAGAGGTATTGAAGCAGGTTTCCAAAGAAGACCCTACAGTGATTGTTGAGATCAATGAAGAAACGGGCGAGCATTTGCTGCACGGAATGGGAGAGCTTCATCTAGAGGTTATAGAAAACAGAATAAGAAGCGAGAAGCATGTTGAGGTCCAGACTGGCAATCCTATTGTTGTTTTTAGAGAGACAATAAGGAAGCTAAGCCCTGAGGTTGAAGGAAAAACCCCCAATAAGCACAATAAATTCTATTTTGTTGTTGAGCCGTTGGAGCCGATAGTCAGCCAGTTCATCAAAGAAGGAAAGATCCCAGAGATAAGAATCAAGAAAAAAGATTTAACTATTAGAGATGCTTTTGTCGAAACTGGGATGGATTCAAAGACTGCTCTTAAAGTAAAAGAGATCTGTAAAGGCAATCTATTTATCGACGAGACAAGAGGCCAGGTATATGCTGGAGAAGTTATGGAAATGTTATTAGATATGTTTGAAGATGTCATGAATGCAGGGCCTTTGGCTCGTGAGCCATGCATCAATGTTAAAGTGATGCTGAAAGATATGAAATTGCATGAAGATGCAATTCATCGTGGTCCTGCTCAGGTATACCCTGCAGTAAGAGAGGGCATAAGGGGGGCTATGATGCTCGCCAATCCTATACTGTATGAGCCGTTGCAGATATTGAGGATAGAGGCTCCAGATGAGTATATGGGAGCGGTTTCAAAACTGATCGCTAACAAAAGAGGGCAATTGCTTGATATGCAGCAGGAAGGCTCTATAGCAGTAATCAAAGCCAAAATGCCTGTTGCTGAGATGTTCGGCTGGAGTTCTGACTTGAGAAGCGCAACTGGCGGAAGAGGGAATTCAAGCTTGATTGACCAATCATTCGAAAGGTTGCCAGAAGAGCTGCAGCAGAAGATAGTAAAGCAGATAAAAGACAGGAAAGGGTTGGCAGAAAGCCAGGTTGGGGCTTAACCATCTTATTTTGTTGAAGTCCATTTTTTAGAGATGTCCTCTTTTAGCTTATCAACAACAAGATTAGCGATTGTTTTTAGATTGATGATATCATCTTCGTTGTATTCTACCAATAACTTGAGGTAATAATCATCTCCAGACCCTTTATACATCCTCCAAAGGGTTAAGGCATCTCCTCCATAAAGGCCATCAACTATCTTTCTTCTTTGTATCCCAAGCTGTTTTTCAATACTCTTTAAACCACCAGTTAAACCGACTCTAGCGCATGCTGTCCTTAAATCAAAATGAGGGATATTTGGCAATAGATCAGGAAACCTTTTTTTAATAAAAGGCAGGTCAAAAGTTGCTCCATTGAAAGTAACAATAAGTTTGTATTTGCTGAGCTCCTGCTTTATTGCTTTGCAGTCAAAGTTTATGCCTTTTATCATCATTTTTGTGTCATAGCCGTTATACAAGCCAAAAACAGTTATTGAATCATAGCTGGACAAGCCAGATGTTTCTATATCAAGGAATATCGCATCTTCTTTAAAGAAATTGTATAAGCGCCATGTCTCTGATAAAGGCAGTTTATTGATAAAATAGCTGGAGTTGAGGTTAAAAAGCTCGTGCCTTGCTTTCAAAAGCTGCCTGTTGTAGTAGGATTTCCTGAAATTAGAGATGCCTTTTATTCTGTTTTTATTTAGAAAGCAATTCCAATCAATGATGCCCTGCTCCCAAAGATTCTGCTCGGTCTTAGAATCTAGTTTTTCAAGGAAAATAAAGCTGTTTTGTATCATATTGTGCGGCAGGGACGGGATTTCCTGTATTGATTTGAACGTGTGACGTTCGGGTGAACATCAACTTGGTTTTCAACCAGGTGCTTTTGGCCATTGGCCACCTTTTTTCTTTATTATTAGGATCAGCTTATTTAAATACCTTATCCGTGCATGTCCAGTGTCCAATGGGGGTTAGTGTTACAAGCGGAATGTTTTTAATATCCGCAGGGTTAGTATATCATGATGGAAGAAGAAATTCAAAAAGAGAACCCAGAAGAAGAGCCAGAGCCATGGTACAAAGGCCCTATTAGGTGGATTCTTGCACTGTTCTTAATCCTGATAATCCTATCGTGGGTTATACCAGAGTATGCTGTTAAGCTTGATCCTAACCCAGAAAGGATTCCTTCTATTAGCGAGGTTGTTCCTAAAGATATTGTAGTTGAAAACAAAACAACTAACAATTATTTAGAATTGTTAGAGCCAAACGATCCTGTTATTAAGAGAGCAGCTGACAAGATAATCAGCTTAAGTGAATGCTCCAGCAGCAAGATATGCCAGGCAAAAGCTATTTTTTATTTTATCAGAGACAGTTTTGATTATGTCAGCGATCCTTTACAATTTGAGTATGTAAAAAGCGCTAAAGAATCCTTGGTTAGCCATAACGGAGATTGTGATGATAGCGCTGTTTTAGCTGCTAATCTATTGCAGGCAATAGGAATAAGGACAAGATTTGTTTTTGTCCCAAATCATGTCTATATTGAAGCATATCTTCCAGAATCGCTAAAAAGGTATAAATCGGAGCAGGATTGGGTTGCTTTAGACTTGACATGCAAAAAATGTGATTTTGGAGAGCTTCCCTGGCAAACCAGCAGCAATAAGAATTATTTGGAATAAGCTTCATCCAAAAATTCGCTTCGCTCAGGTTAGCAGCTTCAAAGTCATTTATGTTTATTGTTTTGTGCTGACATTCCCCGTACAGGCTGTGTCACAATTACTGATTCTATAATCCTATCTCTCGTCGAGA
>CAZKBD010000076.1:0-8964 GCA_964550945.1 uncultured Methanosarcinales archaeon | reverse complement strand
TGTTAGGGTGATAGATAAATAAAAGGTTTGGTTTATGAGCTTGTAGAAGAATAAAAAGAGCAATGCCATTGTTAAAGCATTTAGAATTATTAGGTAGATCATACCTAACTTGAGATAGATAAGGTATACAATTAATTGGAATAGCCATTCGTGCAGCGCTTCTTGCTTGCCAATTGTTGTAAAATTAAAAACATCTTCCTTTGGAAAGGTTTTTTCTTCTAAAAAGTATTTTCCATAAGCTAAATGTAACCATATATCCTGGTTTTTTGTGTTAAAATTAAAATTTAATCCGAAAACAAGAAGAAAAACCAAGATCAGGATGGTGTATTTTAGATAATCCTTTTTCATATTTTTCACATAATACTACTTTTCCGCTTCATTCGACTTGTTTACTCCTGTAAACAATATTTGTTCATTCTTGTTTCCTAAAGTAAACAAGATTGTTTAAATCTTTCGGTTGAAATTGGGCTATCAGAATAAAAATGCATTGGAATTAAAAAGGCAGTTACAATTGCAACTAATTATGGGTATGTTTGTAACTAGAGAAGTTTTAAATAAAAGTGTTCCTATTTTTATTGCAAAATGGAAAAAAAGCACATTATATTACTGTTTATCTTGATTTTAGCACTATTCCTAAGAACCTACAAACTTAGTACAATCCCCAACGGATTTATACCAGACGAAGCGTCTATTGGGTATAATGCTTACAATTTGATGATTAGGGGCACTGATCAATGGGGTAACAGATTTCCAGTGTATTTCAAGGCATTTGGAGAATATAAAAATCCAATTTATATTTATAGTGCGGTTCCAGGTGTCTTTATCTTTGGCTTAAATGAATTTTCTACTCGGCTGCCATCTGCAGTATTTGGCGTATTAATGGTCCTTCTCACCTTTCTTTTGGTGGAAGGGTTGTGGGGTTATGAAGTGGGATTAATCGCTTCTTTTTTGCTATCGATTTCTCCATGGCACATCATATTAAGCAGGATTGGAACAGAACAATTAAGCTTTAATTTTCTATTTTTGTTAGGGTTATTGTTCTTATATAAAGGATTAACAAATAAAAAATATTTTAGTTATAGTGCTATTCCTTTCGCTTTAAGTTTTTATTCGTATGCTACTGCCAAATTGTTTGTTCCGTTATTTTTAATTGGATTTTTTATTGTTTACAACAAAAAAACATTGGAGGTTCAACAAAGTTTTAGATTATCCATAAAAAAAGAGACGTTAATAGCAGGCATAATCCTCATTTTATTGTTAATACCTTTCTTGGTTAATTTAATCCAGGGCGAATCCCAAATAAGGTTCAAAAAGGTGACAATTATAAATTTTGATCACCCTTTTAGCTCTTTAGTTAAATTTTTACATAATTATATGCTCTATTTTTCACCAGATTTTTTATTTTTTAGCCATAGCAATAATCTGATGTTTATTCCCCAAAAAGTGGGATTGATTTATCTTTTTGAAATTCCTTTGATTTTGTTAGGGTTATTACTTTTTATAAAAAGATTTAACAAGGAACACAAAGTGATTCTAATATGGTTGCTTGTTGCTCCCATTGCAGCAAGCTTAACAGAATGGGACAATCACAATATTATAAGAAATGCCGTCATATTACCTGTATTCCAAATTATAGCTGCTTATGCTATATACAATCTAATTTTTTGGGTTAAAAAACGGCGGGAAGATAGTAAAAAAACTAAACTAGCAGTGTATGCTGTTTGCCTAATATTTTTAGTATGTTCTTTGGGAAATATTTCCCTTTTTATGAAAGAGTATTTTGTAGAGTATCCAAAATATTCTGCCAAGTATTGGAATTATGGTTATAGGGACATAATAAATTATGCAAAGGAAAATGAAAAAGAGTTTGACAAGATGATAGTCTCTATGAACCTTGATCAGCCGTTTATATATCTCACCTTTTATTCAAAAGTTAATTTGGTGAGTTTAACACCTGAGTTTAGAAAATTTGGTTTTTGTTTAGAAGAAAATTCTTCAAAATGCTATAAAACTGGCTATTATTCTGATATAACTATAAAAAAAGAGTTCTATGATAAAACCAAGAAATACGGGTATATTGTAAAAGGAAATGAATTATCTGATAAAAAATCTGTTTTTGAGGTGAAATATCCTGATGGCAGCATTGCAATGAAGATTATTGATTAATTTTCTAAAGTTTGATTCTATTTCAAAATCTCATAAAAAGCATCGAATATTGGAGTGTCTGTGGTTATTAAATGGAAATCCATCCCTAACTTAGTGCAGGTTTTTTCTATCTCTGCAGAATGGTCATCGAGCATTTTTTGGTATTGGACCCTCAATCTTGGGCTTATATAGGTGCGGATTACGCTTTTGGTTTCGCTGTCTTTTAATTTGAAATCTCCCTGTATAGACAGGTTTTTTTCAACAGGGTCTAAAACCTGCACTATTTTGATCTCATTGTTGCCAAGCATGTATAATGCTTCTTTTATCTCATTTATGTCAATCAAAAAATCTGAAATCAACACTATCATGGCTCTGCTGCCTATCAGCTTTTTGTATTGAGCCATTGCATCCCTGACTTTTGAAAATCCTCCTGTCTTTAGGTTGTTAAGGTGATGTATCATCGCCATCAGCTGGCTCATTCCTCTTCGAGGCTGAAAAACAGAAAGATCTTCTGAAAAGGTTGAGAACATAAATTTTTCATTCTCCTTGACAGCCAGATATGCAAAGCCAACGCCAAGCATAGAAGCATAATCAAATTTAGTTATCGGCTTGCCAAAGTTCATGCTTGCGCTGTAATCAACAATAACATGCACAACCAGGTTTCTTTCTTCTTCGTATGTTTTGACATGGAGGTGGTCTGTTCTTGCAAATACCTTCCAGTCTATTGCCCTGAAATCATCGCCCCAGGAATAAGGCCTGAAATCCCTGAATACAAGGCCGCGGCCAGGAGCAATACTCCTCCTGGGGCCAGCATAAACAGAAGTAACTCTTTTGCTTATGATCAGATTGAATCTGTCCAGCTGGCTTAAAAAGCTTGTATCAATCATTTTGTTAATAGCAAATTATTGTTTGTTTAATTTTATTATTAAATATATGGAGTATTGTTCGCTTTGGATAGTAGTTGGTAATAATTTATTAGTTTTTATTTTATCATTATTTATTCAAAATTATTTTTAAAATCATTATTTTAATTTTATTTGTTCACCTCTGATTTTTACTATAAGGGTTAATAATCCACCATTGATTTTAAGATTACTGATGATTGTTTTTATCTTATCCTGTTTCTTTTTGTTTTGACTTTAAACTTTTAATGGCAATAATATTTTTAATTGATTATTGTTTACTCAAAATCATTCTTGCACAACTTTTACTTCGTTTTCTCTAATAGCTGCTTTATTGCGTCATCTGTTGTGAGGCCTTTTCTTTCTGCTTCAAAGTTGAGTATTATACGGTGCCTTAAAATTGGATAGGCCATTGTTTCTATGTCTTCTGAACTCACATGATTTCTTCCCCTGATTAATGCGCGGGCTTTTGTCGCCAAAATCAGGCCAATAGATGCTCTTGGAGATGCTCCATATTGGATCATGTCTTTTCTGGCTCTTGTTGCTGAGATTATCTTTATAACTCTAGCTTTAATGTCATTGGCTATCGGAACCTGCCTTGTATACTGCTGCAATGAGAACAGATGGTTTTTGTTAAGCAATACCTTTAATTTTGTCTCTTGAATCTCGTTAGTATACCTATCTATAATCTCAGCTTCTTCCTGAGGCGTTGGATAATCCACTTTTACTTTAAGCAAAAACCTATCTGCCTGGGCTTCTGGCAAGGGGTATGTGCCTTCCTGCTCAATAGGGTTTTGTGTTGCCAAAACAAAAAATGGCAGATCAAGCTTAAATGTGCTATTGCCGACTGTAACTTGCTTTTCCTGCATTGCCTCTAAAAAAGCTGATTGTGTTTTCGGTGTTGCCCTGTTGATTTCATCCGCTAGTACAATGTTCGCAAATACCGGGCCAGGATGGAATACTAAGTCTCGCTTGCCCTGCTTTTCCTCAATAATATAAGTTCCGGTAATATCGCTTGGCATCAAGTCAGGGGTATTCTGGATCCTGCTGAACTTCAAATCCATAATCTGAGAAAGGGTCTTAATAGCAAGGGTCTTTGCAAGGCCTGGATAACCCTCAAGCAGAGCATTGCCATCGCATAAGATTGCAATCATAATCTGCTCCATCATCTGCTGTTGGCCGACAATAACCTTCCCGATTTCTTGATCAATTGTTTCAAAAACACTCCTATAATTTTTCATTTTACAACCTCCGTTTAACTGGCTATTTCTTTAAAATAATTTTTGACTAATTCAAGATCTTCTTTTGGAATATTCTCCTGGTATGTTGATGCAGATTCGGCAAAAACTTCTTCTGGAAATGTCTCTTCAAATTCTTTTTGGTCAGCATCAGTTATATCGCGAACCTCTCCAACCTCATAACCAAGCTGCCTGATTTCTATATCTAGCTCTTCTTCGCCTATTTTTGCAACGGATTTCTGGCCATAGATATCAGCTTCGCTGCCTCCAAGGCCTGCGACTACCACTTTTCCAGGAATGCTTTCGTTGCCTTCTCCTTTTCCACCCATGACAATAGTCCATTGCGGTTTTTTAATCAAGTCAAATGGATTAAATTGGATATTAAATGAAGCAAGGATTATTATGGCAAAACATAAAAAAACTGCAAACAATATTTTATAAGAAATCCTTTTTTGGTTAACAAAAGAAGAAACCCTGACTTTTCTCATGTCTTCTATGACTTCAGACTGCAGCTCCTCAACAACAGGATTTTCTAGATTGATGTTGTCAACGGCTGTCCTTAATTTCTCATTTAATGACTCGTATTTTTTCTCTATAATAGGGGCTTTGCTTTTATTGGTCCTTATATAGATAAAAACAACCAAAAACATAACAGCCGGGAACAAAGCAACCCATTCATTAAGGCTGAACAACATCAATATCAGATAGAATACTAGAAGAACCACTACAGAATCTATTATGGCATCAAAGATTATCACAGCATTTATGTTCAAGTTCATATCCTTTACAACTGCATTAAATGTTTTCATTTTATGGGCATGTGCATGTTGATAGTGTGGATTCACATTGATTTAAGTCATCATTACATGAATCTCTTTGCGCTTTACAGCTGTCTATATCATCTCTTAGGTCACTTATTTGAGTTTTGGCAGCAGTTAATTCAGCGGTTTTTTGAGTTAATTCAGCTTCTTTTGCAACTAATTGCGCGGATTTTTCTGCCAACTGGCTTTTTGTGCTTGAAAGATCTGTCTGTAGTTTTTCTTTATCGCTTTGCAATTTGTCTTTTTCATCTTTTAGGCCAGTATATTTAGTGCTTAAATCCTGCTCCCTCTCTTCTTTTATCTCAAGCTCATAGCTGGTTTCATTCAATTTGCTCTTATGGAGGCCCAGCTCTTCGCTGGTTTTTTTTAGTTCGTCCAGCTTATAGTTGTAGCTTGTCGTTAAATTCTTGTATGTTGTCTGGTAATAAACAGTAAAGCTGGCGAATGACACCAGTACTGCAATTATTATTAAAAACAAACCGAAGTTAATGTCTCGCTTCATTATGCTCATTTTTGGCACCTTGTTTTATCGTTTTATCCTCAACAAATACCCTCTATCTTTTAAGGTTTTTGATATGTTCAACCTGATTTAGCGGATTTATTTTCCTGGAATCGCCTTATGGCGATTTCTATCAAAAATAAAAATATTGCGATTAATGCAAAAGGCCACCTGTAATAAGCTGTATCTGTCTTTATCCTTTTTGACATTGTCTTAACTCCTTCCAGGATTGAGCCTGTATTTGCCGGATCGAATATTTTGCCTCCTGTGGCTGTTATAAGGTCTCTTAATTTAGGGTTCATCCCTAAATCACTGTACTCATCATTATAGTTCACTGCAACAACTGAATTTAAAATTTCATAAAAACCAGGCTCATCTGATGAAAATTGCGCTGAATATAGGTTTGCATCAATCTTTGAAAATTCCAGTTTCCCGGATTTCGGCAGCTCATTGGCAACAACATTAACGTCAGTTGGCTTTCCAGCTACAGTGTCTTTTATAGCTACATCATAAGCCTTATTTCTGCTTAAATCTCCAATAGCCCAGTTGGTCATTTTTGTTATCAGCTTTGAATTTTCTTTGCCAAATATCTGGCCGCTCCATTTATTTCCTGAGTCTGTTGTGAATGAAGCTACTCTTCCAATCCCATAACGCCCAATGCCCAGTATAGGATCACCAGCTGAAGTAGAAACCAATAAGCGGCCAGCTGGCTTTACAGCAACATAATTATAGCCAGTCACATAAGCCCCTAATTTAAGGTCTTTTGTGATAAAATGGCTTGAGTCCAGAATGACTAGGCTAAATTTGCCTGTTTCTTCTTCTGGCTCAGGCTCTCCAAACAAGATTTTCAGATTTTGCGATTCGCTTGGCTCGAAATAAAGGCCTTGGCCGACTTTTGCAAGCGACTGCATAAACTCTTTATTTGTAACTTCGCCAACGCCAACAGCAAAAGTTTTAATGCCTTGTTTTGCCATAATTGCTGCCATATTAAGGGCATCATCTGGCATCTGGGTTATTCCATCAGATATTACAATTATGTTTTTGCTGCCTTTAGCGCCTCTTAATAAAAATTCAGCTCTTCGCAAGCCAGCGCTTACTAATGTGCCTCCAGAATCAATTAATGATGATATCTTATCATAAACATCATAGTTTTCGCGAAGCACAATAAGAGGAGAGACAAGATATGAGTTATGGTTAAAGGCAACTACTGCCACTTTATCATCCTTTCTTATATCCCCAATTATGTTCAATGCCAGCGCCTTTTCAACATCAATCTTCTTATTATCGCTTCCTGTGCCGAAAGTTATGCCTGTACTTTCAGATATATCCAGAACGATTACAACATTTGTATCGCTTTCTCCTTTTTTCTCGGCTTTCCCTATTGTTACAGGAAGCATGTTTTCAAATAAGGATCCTTTGTAATATCCTTTGTCATAAGAATTTTGGCCACCTACAACAATCAATCCATTTCCATTGTCAGCGACAAACTCATTTATTAAGTCAATCTTATTTTTGATTTCATCAATTTTGATGTTATCCAGAATCAATGCGCTGTAGCTTGTTAAGTCATTAGGTATATTATCCAGGCTGTTCAGATCATATATTTGTGACAGCACTTCCTCTAAAGCAGAATATTCGTGGCTTACTAATAGTATCCTTGGCCTTTGTGTAACCTTAACTGTTTTATAGAAAACGTTGTTTTGGCCAAAGTAGTCATCAACATTAATCTTTCCTGTGATTTTATGGTAGCCTTCTCCTAATTTTAATTTAAAGCTATTATCTTCTATAGTTACCGGCTCTCCATCAACTGTGACATCAAGAGCATAGTCAAGGTTTCCAATGTTATCGATATTTACATAATAGCTATTCTCTGAGCCTACTATTATTTCAGAAGGCCCTTGTATTGTGATGCCAGCATCCTGTTGTGTGGGCTTCATATCAAGCATACTAATAGTGGTATTAAGCATAGAAGCAAATAATATAACATCGCCTAAGTCACGGCCATAGTTATTGTTTCCATCACTCACTACCAATAGATTATCATCTCCTTGCATATTATTAAGGATTCCATCACCTAATGCTGACCTTTCTCCAGTTGCAATATATTTTAATGAGACTGGTATTTGTGATTCCAGCTTATCCTTCAGTTCAGGCGCTATTGTCTTATCAAATATTTCAAAAGAGCTGCTATTGTCTGCCAGAATTGTTAAGCTGGGGGTTCCTGGGATTATGGCCTCTTTCTCTTTGTAAGGAGAAGATATTGCAATTAGCAATGAAAGAATTATTAAAGACCTTGTGATGAGCATCAAAATCCGCATAAGCTTATTAGCCTTTAGATTCTGCTGTTTTTCCTGCTCATTCTTGAATTTTACAAAGGTCTTGTTTATTAAAAAGATGAGCATGAGCACAAGAGGTATAAATAGCAGGATTACCAAAGGATAAGCAATACAAAATTTAGGGGTGCAAAATTGGCTTATCATAAATCGCCTCTTGTTTTTAGGAAAATAATCTCCAATAGGAGCAGGAAAACAACTAAAATAAGCAAAGGAATTTCAAGAGCAAGCCTTTTCTTGGATTTTCCTGATTCAGAGCCAAAATCCTTCTTATCCTGCTCTAAGATCTTTGAATCTCTGTTGATGCTGCTTTCTTTTTGGTCAATTAGGTTAGCTGAGATCTTTTTTGCGCCAAATTCATAGATTCCTGCCTCATCAAGCAGCAGCTTTGAAGTTTTGATTATGGTTGAGGGTGTTTTGATATCCTGCTCTTCAATAACCTTTATGTCTCCTGTTTTGTAGTTGTAAGAGATTATATCCTCTGTTTCCATCAAAAAGCTGATCAAGCGGTTCCAGAATATTGGATAGTTGGGCAATGTTTTAAAATCGCTGGAATCATCAAAAATGCCATAATAGAATATTTTGCCCTGATTCTGGTTTTTTAGAGCAATAATGGGGCTGTTATCTGCAGAAGCTATCACAACACTATCATTTTGAGCAGTTGCCTTGTAGAATTTTGAAAGTTTTGTAAAGCAAGGATCTGGCTCAAATTGCTTTGTAAATTGGTTAAAAACATCTATACATAAGGCAGTTGATTTTTCGGATAATGCCTCTAGATTAATGGGCAATAGGCCTTCTGTTTTCAGCTTATCAAGATCGGTTTGAGCAGCTATTATGAAAATCCCGCCAGCATCAACATATCGCGATATATCAATAAATGTTCCTGGCAATAATTGTTCGCTGTTTATTTTGCTCATAACAACAATGTCCTGAGCTAATTTTGGAACAACAGGAGGCTCTGCAATCTCTACATCAATTTCCTTAGAAGCGTCAAGCGCTGATTTTATAAAATTGCTTTCTTTGTCA
>CAZKBD010000075.1:0-9035 GCA_964550945.1 uncultured Methanosarcinales archaeon | reverse complement strand
CCGGAGTTCGAATCTCCGCGGGGCCATTTTTTTCTGATTATATGTTATTCTTCTTTTCCTAATCTATTGAGGACGAAAATGACGTAACTCCTAAATAGAGACATTCTTTTCCTACCAAAAAGTTTATATATAAGGGAAGTTACATAAAAATAATTAAACAAAAAGGAGGGGTATTTATGGTTACAAAGAGGTTTTTAGCTAGATTATTAGGGGTATTAGTAGTTGTTATTCTTTTTGGCGGGTGCCAATATATTAAGGATCTCTATGGTGGAGAAGACGTAAGTTATGTATCATTGGGAGATGTTCCTATTGAGGAAAAAGCAAATGACACATTGCCTTCAATAGAGATTGTTGAACAAGTTCCTGAAGCTAATGAAACTACGCCAATCAATGAGCCTGCAACAGAGGAAAAAACAGAAGTTACAGAAGAGAAAACAGAAACTGAAGTTGTGGAAAATGCAGCAGAAGCTCAAGAAGGAAAGGCTATTGTAATCATTGCAAGCGAGACTGATCTGGTCAACTTGGTCCCAAAGGCTTCTGACCCAGATGCTGATAAATTAGCTTATACCTACACTTCACCGTTAGGTGCTGATGGAAAGTGGCAGACAAAGTATGGTGATGCTGGCGAGTACACAATCACAGTCACTGTTTCTGATGGAGAGCTTTCAAGCACAAAGGATGTCTTATTGATAGTGAATAAGAAAGATGAAGCGCCTAAGATTGACTCATTCAGCCCAGATACAACAGCAATAAAAATCAAGGAGACTGATCCTGTAGATTTCAAAGTCAGCGCAAGCGATTTAAACAGCGATCCTTTGACTTATGCCTGGAAGTATGATGGAACTGATGTTTCAAGCACAGACTCTTTTGCTTATAAAAGCACTTATGATGATGCTGGATCACACACTGTCAAACTTGATATCTCAGACAGCGCTTTAACAACAACACAACTATGGTCAATCAGCGTTGAAAATGTCAACAGAAAACCTGAATTAGCCAAGATAGAGGATATTACTGTAAAAGAAGGAGAGACAGTAAAAATTAGCCCTCAGGCAACTGACCCAGATGGAGATGCAATAACTTCCACAATAAGCGATCCGGTTGGTGATGATGGGGTTTGGGATACAACATATGATGATGCTGGCGAGTATGATATCAAGGTTACAGCCAGCGATGGAACTGAGGGAGTCAGCCAGGATGTCAAGGTTATTGTAGAGAATGTCAACAGAGCTCCTGTAATTGCTGATATCACTAAAGGTTAATTTTCTTTTGTTGGGGGGAAAATGAAGAGAGGGATTTTATTACTACTGATAGTAATCGCCAATGTTTACTTAGCTGAAGCTGTCAGGCTTGAATATAATGAGACTGATCTTGTCAGTTTAAAACCGACGGCAACAGATTTAGATGCTGACAGGCTTGTTTACAGCTACAGTCCACCTTTAGATGCTGATGGAAAGTGGCAGACAAAGTATGGTGATGCTGGCGAGTATAAAATTACAGTCACTGTTTCTGATGGAGAGCTTTCAAGCTCCCAGGATGTTACACTTGCGATCAACAAGAAGGAGGTTGGGCCAGTAATCAATAGTTTTAGCCCAGCGGACAGCGAATTAGAGGTTGATGAAGGAAAAAGCCTGGAGCTTAATATTGCTGCTGAAGACCCAAATAAGGATAGTTTAAGTTATACATGGAAGGTTGATGATAAGAGCGTTGGAGAAGGAATCTCTTTTGTTTACAAGCCAAACTATGAATATGCTGGCTTGCATAAAATAAAAGTTATAATAAGTGATGGAGAGCTTTCAATCTCTCAGGAATGGGATGTTGATGTAAATGATGTGGATATGTCTTCTATTTTAGGCCAGATAAAGGATGTTGAGGTTTTTGAGACTGAGGTTGCCAGATTAGAATTGCCTGATTTCAGCGTATATGGGCTAAGCTATACCCTATCAGAACCATTGAACCAAGATAATCATTGGCAGACCGATTATGGTGATAATGGAGTTTATTATGCCAAAGTTAGTGTAAAAGGCGAAGGATTTGAAGATTCAAGAGATATTAAGATAGCGGTAAAAAAGAAAGACAGGCCTTTGCATTTCCAGAAGATAGCTAATGCTGCTATGCAAGAGGGCCAAAAAGTGGTTATCTACCTGAATGCAACTGATCCTGACAATGATGCTATTACATTTAGCGCAGAGAATATGCCTGAAGGAGCTAATCGCCAGGGAAATGTTTTCAGCTGGCAGACTAACTATGATACTGTTAAAAAAGAGGATTTTATGGATACAGTTATGGACAAGTTCAGTATCCTAGGAAAAAGTTTTTTGATTAAATTTAAAGCAAAAAGCAATGATGTTGAGATTGAGAGAGATGTTAAGATTACGGTTTATGATGTAAACAGGGCTCCTGTGATAGAATCTCCTGATACTATAACAGTTAATGAAGGAGAAGAAATAAATGTTGGAGCTAAATCGGATGATCCTGATGGGGATGATGGTTCAATAAAGTATAGGGGATTTATGGACAGCAACAAGTATCTAACAAATTATGATGATAGCGGAGAATATAGCGTTACAGTTATTGCTTCTGATGGCAGATTGGAGACGCAAAAGGAGGTTAAAATTGTGATTCTGGATGTTAATAGAGCTCCTATTTTTAAAGCAATTCCTGCAACTTGGGCTAAAGAAGGTGAGGAGGTAAAAGTTAAGCTTGAAGCTGTGGATCCTGATGGGGATGATGTTGCCTATTCCGGAATTAGTGTTCCTTTTGACGCTATTATTGAAAATGGATTGTTTATTTGGAAACCCAGCTTTGATGTAGTTAGCAGCATAGAAGGAAATAAAACCCTATCATTTGGATTTATGGCAAGTGACGGCCAGAATAATGTTACACAATATGCTAATATAACTGTTTACAATGTGAACAGGAAGCCTGAGATAGTTAATGCCAGCCCTTCGCAGAATATTATTGTTTTTAAGGACAATCCTGTTTTGTTCTTGATTGATGCAGAGGATCCTGATAATGATGAATTAACCTATTTGTGGAATTTTGGCCTGTTTGAGAAATTTGAGGCCACTGCAAAACATGCAAGGACGTTTACTGCTTTAGGAAATAAAAAAGTTGAAGTTGTTGTTACAGATGGCATTGAAGAGATTTCTTATGTATGGAATGTTGAGGTTATGGATTATGAGGAGTATAAGGAAAGCAATCTCAAATAGGAGAGTTCTAGGGAGAATATAAACAATAAAATAACATTATGATTCTAAAAATTCGTCTGTTATAGCAGCTAAAAACATAAAATTCTGTGTTTGAGGTGCATAAACTGTTATATCCAATTTGCCCCCTTGCTTCCATGTGAATTAAAGCCATCAACAACTTTATAAAGGAATAATAATCAATAATATAATAAATATGAATCAGCGAAATAATGCGGGTTGGATAATCATCCTAATAATTGGGGCTATTTATGTATCACTCGGCTTATCTTTTATCTTGCAAGGAAGGGCTTCGATGATCACTAGTGGTTTAATAGGACGTACAGTTACCATGGCGGCTATTTATGTGGGCATAATAAGATTGCTGTTAGGAGGATTCTTAATCTTCTCGTCATTAAGAATAAGAGCCAACAAACAAACAAAAATGTATTCGTGGCTTAGCCTCATAATAAGCATGCTTATGATACTTTCTATATCTTACTATTTTGCCATTATACTATTAATCGGCAGTATTATTTCTTTAATGAGTGTCAGTAATATAAAACAAAATAATCTTTTTTGTTGGATAATCACAATATTGGGCGGAGTATTTGAAATACTACTCACTCTCGATCTAGTTTTTTATGGCTATATCCCGGCCGGACCAGTTGGCTTTACCTTTTTTACAATAAGTCTTTTAATTTTAGGCATAGTGTTAATCGCTTTTGCTTTCTTGATAAATAGAGAAATTATAAAAAATAATGTCTTCAAGAATTTTATCTTTTGGATTTCATTAATACTTTGCATTTCTGGAGTCGTGGATATTTTGATGCTTCTCAGGAGGGCTATATAATCTGTTACTATGTCTAAAAAGGACTGCTCGGGGGCAAACTCTGAATTTTTTCTTCGGAATGTTACACTAAACTTTTGTCCTTCGGAGAATATAACCGGAAATTAGTTACAGTATTACTCAGCGGTTCACTTTAGAAAGATTAATAAATCAGTATAATCTAAATAAGTTGATATGAGAAAAAATCATCTATCAATTATTTTTATTTTATTATCTGCTATCATTATTTCTTCTTCAGTTTTTGCTTCCGTGGCTATGCCTCGATATGGCATTAATGAACAAACAAAAGAATGCTCGGAATTCTTCATGGGAGATGAATGCGTTTCTTGTGTAATGCCAAATGCTTGGGAAATAATAGAAGAATCACAGTGCCCCCAGGATTATAAAGAAGTTCAAACAGATTCCATTTGTACACCACGAAAAGATTCATTTTGTTGTACGGTTCAACATTCTGGAGCTGGTGGAGATTGTGAAGATGTTGTCGTAAATAGTCTAGAAAAGAAATGTGCCTTTGTTGAAGATATTAACAAATGCGAAAAATTACTTCCTAATTGGCAAAAAGCTGAAGAAGTCGAATTTTGGGGTAATGTGTGTCCTTCATTAGAATTTGAATGGATGGAAGAACAAATAAACTGTACTAAAAAGATAATTGATGTAAACACCAAAGGAAATTTAACCGACATTTCAAAAGATAATCAATCTATTTCAAACCAAAATCTGTATCTGTTAGTCTCTGCTGGTTTAATGGCCTTAATTATTCTAGGATGGTTTTTTCTCAGAAAAAAATAAAGTGAACCGCCTCAGTCATACTTTCTCAGCCTGCGGGCTTTGAACTAATATTGGGAGTTGGAGCAAACCTTATAAACACTGTTCTTTTTCTTTTATTCAATGAAGATTCAAGAAGAAAGTGAAGTTGCTGCAATAAATCTCGCGTTGGATACTATAAACAAGGGAAAGCAAGCATTGGTTTTTGTCAACACCAAAAGAAGCGCAGAGAAAACAGCTGAGGATATAGCAAAGAAATTAAAACCAGCATCAAATGAATTGGCGAATCAAGTGCTTCATGCCTTGTCAAGACCGACTGTGCAGTGCAGGAGATTGGCGAATTGTGTTGAGAAAGGGATTGCATTCCATCACGCCGGCTTAGTCCAGAAACAGAGAGAGATTGTTGAGGATAGTTTTAGAGAAGGCAAGATAAAGATAATCTGCTGCACTCCAACTTTGGCGCTAGGTGTTGATCTTCCTGCTTTTAGAGCTGTTATAAGGGATTTGAAGAGATATGGCCATAGGGGGATGGAAGATATCCCTGTGCTGGAATACCACCAGATGGCTGGAAGGGCAGGAAGGCCGAAATATGATAAATTTGGAGAAGCTATCTGCATCGCATCAAGCGAGGCAATGAAGGATGAGATAATTGAAAAGTTTATTAATGGAAAACCTGAGGAGATCTATAGCAAGCTAGCGGTAGAGCCTGTTTTGAGGACTTATTTATTGTCTTTGATTGCTGCTAATTTTGTAAGCAATAAAAGACAGATAACTGATTTTTTTGGCAGAACATTCTGGGCTTTTCAATTCAAGGATATGGAAAGGCTAGAGGAGATAATTGACAATATGCTGGGTTTGTTAGAGGAATGGGAGCTCATCAGCAGAAAAGAAGAAGAATTTACAAGCGCTGATAATATTGGTAAGGTAGCGATAAAAGCAACTATTCTAGGCAAAAGAGTAGCTGAGCTGTATATTGACCCTTTAACTGCACATTTTTTTATTGAATGCTTAAGAAGAGCAACAAATAAAGAGCTAAAATCATTTTCTTTTTTACAATCAATCTCTAATACTTTAGAGATGAGGCCTTTGCTTAGAGTCAAGAATAAGGAGTATGGGATGATAGAAGAAGCTCTTATTAAATATTCTGGCAATTTATTAGAGGATGAGCCATCAATGTATGATTTAGAGTATAAGGAGTTTATCAATTCAATAAAGACTGCTTTGTTTATGGAAGACTGGATTGATGAGAAATCAGAAGAAGAATTATTAGAGAAGTATGATATAAGGCCTGGAGAGATTAGGGTAAAATTAGATAATGGAGACTGGCTTTTGTACAGCATGCATGAGCTTTGCAGAATCCTTGGATTTCAGATATTACTAAAGGACATAATGAAAGCCAGGCTAAGATTGCAAGATGGCGTAAAGGAAGAGCTTTTGACATTACTCAAGTTAAGGAATATTGGAAGGGTCAGGGCAAGGAAATTGTTTAACAATAAAATAAAGACAATTGAAGATGTTAAAAAGGCAGATTTAGGAAGATTGAAAGCAATATTAGGGGAGAATGTTGCTATTGATGTTAAAGAGCAGGTTGGAGAGAAAATAGTTGTGGTTAAAGAGAATAAAAGGAAAGGGCAGATTAGCCTGAGGGATTATTAGCCTAATGAAGGGTTGTATAATACAACTTGGTTTCTTCCTGAATGTTTAGCTGCATATAAAGCTAAATCTGCTTGGTGCAAGAGCCTCTTAGCTGCAACAAATGCCCTGGCGTTAGGATCATGTATGATACCATCTGGTGTAATTCCGTGAGTACTCATGATTTGCCTTAATATTCCAAGGTCATTTTTTACTTCATCTGGTGTTCTAGCAACGGTTCTTTGATTTAAACCTAAATAGGAAGTTATTTGGGAATTAAAATCATGGGTATCAAAACCAGTTTGCGCAAGAGCATCATGATTATCACAATAATACCTGATAAGATTTATCGGAGATGGGTCATAGCGTTGTTCATCTTCTCCTGGTTTGCCGAAATGCAATAAGTACTGGCATTCTAATTGACTTAAGGAAGAAACACCGATACTCACTGTCAAGGGTATTTCAGTTCCAGAATAAATAAATTGATGTTGGTCAATTGTTTTTCTCACGCCTTCAAATACTCCAGAAGCATTACCCGGAAAAGTGTGCGGCAGGACTATTACAAATTCTTCTCCACCATACCTAGCGATCAAATCTTCTGGACGATGCAAGGATCCTTGAACTAAGCTAACAAACTCTTTAAGAGCAAAATCTCCTGCTTGGTGGCCATAAGTGTTATTGACATTTCCGAAATGATCAAGATCCGACATTCCAACTGAGAGGTCAATTTCATGTCTCCATGCTGCACGTATTATTCTTACAATGTTTGTATGCAGCGCTTCGTTATTATCGATGCCTGTTAAAGAATCTCTTTGGCGTAATTTTTCGGCCACTAAAATCTTGCTTATCTCATCAGCAGTGTATTGCGCTAATCTTAAATCTGTTTCATCAAATTTGCCTTGATATTTTAATAGCTCAAGAACTCCGGCAATAGCATTATTGCAGTACACTGGAACTGCAACCACTGCAGAGGGCATTGCTAAGCCTAATCTAGCAACGTCATCTATATCAAAACATGGAGAATTACTAGGATCATTTTCTATTTTAGGTTCACCTGCAGATAAAACTGCACCAGCTACACCAGCATGTCTAGGCAGCCTTAGTTTTCTTACTAATATTTCATCTGGACCAGTTACTGCGTATGGAATTAAATTAGTGCTTCCAACGCCGCCTTTATATTCTTCTACATCAAAGAATGTTGCTGCTGGAGCATCAAGGGCTTTCGCACCGACAGCTACATACTCTGAAATGCGAGTATAAGGATCAATAACACTTTGTCTAATGTGGTTTGCACCAACCCTTAATATTTGTTCTAAGCCCGATAGCAATCGTTGTTCATCCATTTTTAACTCAAGTTTTTGTGTTGTTTTAAGTGTTTATTGGTTTTATTCACTGGAATCTCCTGACTTGTCTGAATCATCAGTCTCTCTATCTGATTCTGCATCTTGGCCTTCTTCATCGGTTTGTTCTTCTGGCCTATAATCTTTCCCAGCAGGCTCAGTTTCTGATTGTTCTTTGCCTTGTTCTTCTTCCCTATCTGATTCAGCATGTTTTGATCTGTATAAGCTAGATAATTTATTTCTTACATATTTTTCAATCCCTTCTTGCGTGTTTATTCCCTGCCTGTTTACTGCTTCGTCGGAAAATTCTGCTATTAATGCTTCTAAGTCTCCTTCTCTAAGATTAGCCTCCTTAATTCCTGATTGGATGTCTCTTGAAAGCTCAGCTGCTAAGCGGTTATACCAGGTATAGCTTTTTGCATATTCTCTTGCCATTTCGGCTAAAGCTTTGTATGTTTTTGCTTCTGGTGTTCCTTTTAGCGATTCTGCTCTTGATTCGTAGAAGTCTGCTAATAATTCACCAACTCTTTTTTCAGCTCCACTTACTGAAAGCCATGGATTGGCATAAGGTGAGACGCCATAATCATGCGTTAATTCGTGCCTTACACTATCCGCCTTTTTTGCTTCCAAAGCATCCTTATCATTTTTAAATCTATCTAGATACTTGCTATCATAATATCCTTTAGATAAAACAATTCGTGAGCTACCGTCACTTAAATGGTATAGTACTGCAAAGGCTTTACCGCCTGTATCCTCCACTCCAATTTGAGTAACATCTGCTGGCTCAAGGCCTAAATCATTTAAGGATTTAGCAAATGCAACCATCTCCTCCCTAAGCTCGCCTCTTTCATCATAAAGCATGTTAAGCATGTCTTGCCTTACATTTTCCGACATAGAAAGCCAATTGCCTAGCTCTACCATTGGGCCTTTGTAGCGCAAATCATGAGCATATTTAGTTATTCCAAGTGAATCTACAGGGATTTCTCCAGAGCTGACATAACAATAAGCTGCTTTTGGAACTGGAACAGTGCCAACAGCTGATTCAGGATTACGGCCTTGGTATTCCCATCCTTTGAAAGCCATATCTTCCCATATAACTGCTGTTGGATCTAGCTTATCCATAGGCTGGCGGTAAAATACCATCAAAGGTTTGTCTGTTTCCTGGTATTCAAAGTTTAGTTTTGCTACTGTCATTACTACTACTTAGTGATTAAACTAGTATATAAACCTTTCGGTTTTTAGACTTTTGCGTTTTTTACA
>CAZKBD010000074.1:9071-9379 GCA_964550945.1 uncultured Methanosarcinales archaeon | reverse complement strand
TAAATATGAGAAATTTCCCCTCATATTCTTAGGGGCTCTTTCTAAACAATTTGAAAATCAAGAGGAAATTAAACAAAAAATTCAAGATAGAATTGAAGTTTTATCCATCTCGAGATACGACTCAAAACCAATCAAAGCATTAAAAGAATTAAATCTAACCCTATGTAAACTAGCCGGAGCACACGCAGCAGATGGCGCATTGTGGGGTGAATATAATTATCAATTAGTAGACCACGATAAACTAGCAGTGGAGAAGTTTTGCGATTGGTTAGATGGGTGCTTTGGTTATTCAGTCAAACCAATCCCAT
>CAZKBD010000074.1:0-9061 GCA_964550945.1 uncultured Methanosarcinales archaeon | reverse complement strand
TCAAAAAGCAAAAATGCTTGGACAATAGTTTTTAAAAGCAGGATTATTGGAAGATACCTCAATAGGTTTTTAGGCTTTCCAATTGGTAAGAAATGTGATATAGTTGAGGAGCCACCAATTATAAAAAAATCCAATCCATCTTTTAGAAAAGCGTTTGCTCTCGGTGTCTTGACTTTTGACGGCAGTGTTGATTGCAGAGGAATGGTTGCTCTAACAATGAAAAGCAAAGAGGTAGTAAATTCCGTATATCAAACAGTATCCAATAATGGAGTTAGATTAAGACCCCTAAAATATTCTGAATTCAAGGACCAATACTATTTTCAGAGTGATTATAGGAATCCTGTATTACTCGAGTATTTTGAAGAGAATACAGAAAAATGGTACAGGCTGAACGAACTAGTTTATGGTTTTCAAGGTAAGGTCAAGTCTTTAACGGAAGCAAAATTAGCATTTGATAGGACTTATTCCAAGGTAGCCTTATCAAAAGTCTCGTTTTCAGATATAATAAACCTCATACCCTCCAGCGAACCATTTACTAATAAAGATATAATCTCCAAACTTAAGGAGAAACATATAGAAATTACTTCAATTTCGCTAGGAGTTTACATTCACATTTTAAGAAATGCTAAGATCATTCAACCATTCGACGATTACCAAGCTCAAAAATATAATGTTGATAATCAAAATATTATGCTAAAAAATGATTTTAGGCTATATTTCTTTAAGAGAGTTATGGATGAATTCAAGCTACAAAGAAAGTTGGCAAATTATCTAGGAAGAACCCAGTCAGTTATTTCAAACTATATTTATGGTAAGAAGTCAATTCCTCTTTATGATTTGAAGAAAATGGCGAAACTTATTAAAATAGATGGCGATACTCTTAATAAGAACATAATAAAAACAACTCAAAAAACACCTATTTTTGAGTTTTATAAAACAAGTAAGAATATTCAAGAATGGCGAGTTCCTTGGAGACCATATTTGAATTTTGTGGAGGTTGTTAGAAATGCAAAGTGATAAGCTTAAAACAAGTATAGAGGCTCTTCCCCACAGAGCACTTCTAATGTCTTGCGGTTTAAAGAAAGAAGACTTTAATTTAGATAAACCTTGGATTGGAATAGCAAACTCTTATACTAATATTGTTCCAGGGCACATACACTTAAATGGACTGAAGGAGGAAGTGAAAAAAGGCATTATTGATGCAGGAGGAGTGCCTTTCGAGTGGGGTGTCCCAACGGTGTGCGATGGCATTGCAATGCATTTTTTCATGAGATTGTCTTTGCCATCTAGAGAGCACATTGCAGACAACATAGAGATTATGGTCTTAAGTCATAGTCTAGATGGTTGGGTTGGTATAACCAATTGCGATAAATGTACGCCAGGCATGTTGATGGCTTGCGGTCGCCTTAACCTACCTGCTATCATTTTGACTGGCGGCCCTATGAAAGCTAATGTTATGAAAGATGGCTCAAAACACCATCCAATTGAGGGATTTGGGATTGTAGGCCAGGTTAAAGGAGGAACTATGAGCGAAGAAGAAGCTGCTAAAATGCTTCCTTGCATGGTCTGCGGAGCAGGCAGCTGTGTCGGATTATACACAGCAAATACAATGGCAACTGTAACAGAAGTTTTAGGAATGTCTGTTACAAGATGCGCGACAACACTTGCTTTGAATCCTTTAAAGAAAAAACAGGCTTATGAAACCGGAAGAAAAATTGTAGAGCTAGTTAAGAAAGATACCAAGCCAAAGGATATAATGACAAAGAACGCTTTTGAGAACGCAATAAGAGTGGATATGGCAATGGGCGGCTCAACTAATACAGTATTGCATATCCCAGCAATTGCTAAAGAAGCTGGTGTTGATGTTACTATAGATATATTTGATAAAATTTCAAGAGAAACTCCAAATTTGTGCAAAATAATTCCTTCTGGTACTTATGAGATGGCTGATATTGATAAAGCAGGAGGAGTTCCAGGAGTTCTAAACAGATTGAAAGATATGCTAAAAGACTCGCCAACAGTAAATGGAAAATCAATAAAAGAGATTGCGAACGAAGGAAAAGTTACTGATGATGATGTGATTAGAAGATTAGATAATCCTTTTATGAAAGAAGGAGGCATTGCTGTTCTCAAGGGGAATATTGCTCACAGCTCTGTTATCAAGCAGACTGCTGTTGATGAAAGCATGAGGAAGCACACTGGCCCAGCTAAGGTGTTTTATAATGAGGATGATCTGCTTTCTGATATTCAAGCTAAAAAAATAAAAGAAGGAGATGTTATTGTTCTGCCTTTCCAAGGGCCTTGCGGTGCTCCTGGCATGCCTGAGATGTTAACACCAACAGATGCAATAAAAGGAGCCGGATACAAGAAAGTTGCTTTAATCACTGATGGAAGGTTTTCTGGCGGCACATCTGGGCCATGCATCGGCCATGTTGAGATGGAAGCTTACAATGGAGGGGCAATTGCTGCAATAAAAGATGGAGATGTTATTGAGATTGACATAGACAAAAGGAAGGTTAATGTTAAGCTAACAGATAAAGAAATAAAGGAAAGGCTAAATAAAGTAAAAGCCCCTAACAGAAAGATGACTCCTTTGCTTGAGATATACAGGGAGAAATTTAAAGGAAAGAATTGTTACGGGAAATAGTTGGATTTTTGTCACCAATTTGGGACATTTTTCCGACGTAAAATTTACAAAAACTATATAAATAAGCTGATTTCTCAATCAAATAATTCGTTAGGGGGTATTAAAACGGCATACAATATATCTTCAAGTTTGAACGTTTTCTTAGGTTCTAGAACAGATGAGTTCAGTAACTTCTATTGTAAAAAAAGAGTGATAAACCGTTAACATAGAGATAGTTAATAGAGATTATAGTAAAAAAATGATGATGGAGGAATGAGGAAGATGGTTTTACAAAGAAGAGCAGTAGATCATGATGTAAATGTTGCGGTTGTTGGTTTAGGGATGATGGGCAGTATAGCGCCTCATATTTTAGAGCAAGGCACTGCAAGGATTGTTGCTGCTTTGGGCCAAACAAATGAGGAAGTCACAAATTATATGAGAATTAATAACTTTCCTGATTTAGAGTTAACTGGGACTTTTGGGGATTATCATACTCTACTAACCCAACTTAACGTGCCAGTTGATCTGGTGTATCTTGCAACTCCAAATTGTATGCATGCTGAAATGGGTAAAGCAGCTGCTAAAGCTGGAAGGCATATATTGTTTGAAAAGCCTCTTGCCACGACTGTTGAAGATGCTGAAGCTGTAATGCAAGCTACATTGGAAAATTGTGTCGTAGCTGAAATAAACTCTCAGTATAGGCATACAGATGTTCTAACACACCAGCTAAGGGAGATAATAAGTTCAGGTGCATTAACGCTTCAAGATGGCTCCAAAAAGGAAATGGGCCTTGTTGATGAAGTTGAGATGGGTTATATCCAAGGTTGGCAGGTAGATCCACACATGAATATTGGATGGAGACCATGGATTGATTTAGCGGGAAAGGGAAAACTTACTGGAGACCTTGGATCACATCAAGTTATGACAACACATCATCTTTTCGGAGGAGAGTTTGTAAAGTTTACAGGACAAAGATATAACCTACATGAGTATAGGTGGCTTGATAAGGCTGCTTCTGCAGTTACATTCACAGGAGGCAGTGGCGGGTCTAAAGTTGAGAAGGTAAGGATGGATGACATAGCTGCATCTGGTGATGACAGAGCATATGCAGAATGGACTTACAGAATGCCTAATGACCATGAATTTAAAGGTAAATACAGATTGTCGCAAGTAGATGCTGGAAATGAGAATCATTTCTATGTCTCAGTAAAATGTGAGAAAGGTACAATAACATGGTTCCAGGAACACCCAAACCAACTGTTTGTTGAAGATAAGGGATATGGTTTAACTAGGGTGTATGAGCGAGGTTCAGCACCAAGTATTAGCGGAAGGCCTGGGGGGCATTCGAAAGGATATGGTGATATGGTTCTTGATGAATCGCTTGATATGATTGGTGCTATTAGGAGTCAAGATCCCGGAATAATGCGGGCATTTACTGAAAGAACAATGGGGCAAGCTGTTGATGCTGTTAGGACAGTAGCTAGTAGATGGAATGAACCAGCCCTTATTTATGGGCAGGACAGTGCTCATATTGTTGATCCAGGAAAACAATTTTATAACTTTATTCAAAATTGCAGATTCAAGTAATTGAAGAGAATAAGGTTATAATTTTTTATTTTTTTAAATTATAAAAACAAGTGGAGGATGAGGAAAAATGGCACCAGAAATAATCGAAGTAAGAAATATTGATAGGCTTTATCATGCAAATGGTAGACCTGTTCATTCAATGTTAGGGATTGCAACTCAATTCCAGCACCAGTTTCATGGGTATGAGGGAATTGAAGACCTTTTTGGAACTGCTAAAAAAATTCGAGAAGAAAATGGAGTCTCAATAACAGGAGTAGATGTTCCGTTATTCCCTGGTGAAAGGGACTTCTTTGCTGGAACTTTCCAACCTAGTGAAATGTTAGCAGATCCTGAAGCGAGACAAAAAATAGAAAGAATGCAAGCGGATCTAGGAACTATAATTACTGGTGGAACCACTTGTATGAACACCCTAGGTGATGATACACACAGGGCACATATTATTGAAAATGCAAGGGCTCTGCAGCATATAGGAGTTGAAACTTACACAATATTTGCAGGAAATCCTGCTGATAGAATTCTAGACAAACTGGGAATAAAAACAGATCCAGTAACAATATCAAGACCAGAAACTCAAAGAGCTATAAGAACTGAATACCAGAGAATGGTTCGTGAGTTGGTCCAAGAAATTAGGGAGGTTTATGGCGGGTTTATATTGTTTGAAAATTGTCCAATGCAAAGAACATTTACGTCAGCAAAGTTAAATAATCCAGTTACAAACTGGGCAGGTACGCCTTATTTAATGGATGCTCTGCTTGAAGCAACCACGGATATGCCGGGAGTAGGTGTTATGATAGATTGGTCACACCTATATAACCAGTGTTTATATGCTCACTTGGGAGACCATGTAAGAGCAAATAAGGAAATGGCAGCTTTCTCTGAGAAATGGAAAGACAGAGTTTATTCAGCCCACATTAAGGATACTGCTACAAGACCTGGTGTCGTTTTAGCAAATGGCCTAATGGGAACCGGAACATATATGCCTCACGACGATGGAATTTGGGTTGCAAGAGTTGCTGGTGATGGTATGGTCGATTTTGCGCAAGCATTAAAGCCATTACATGACTATGCGCAAGATAGCCCAGGAAGAGCGGTTTGTGCGGCGCTCGTACATGAGATAGAAGATATGTACAGATTTGACTTGGCAGTAGCTGGGAAAGGTAGAGAAGCAATTGTTAGAGCAGGAAGACACATGGATCAAAATGTTCTTCCAGTTGTCTATAGAGCTGCATAGAATACTTCTTAATTTTTTTTATTTTTTTCTTTTAAAACCATAACCTTTTAATAATCAATCTTTCTCTATTGGTTTGATGTCATTTGTTTTGATACTCCAAACAGTAATGCCTGTATTCTTGATTGTATTAGCTGGATTCATTATCGGCAAATACAAAAAGATAAGCACCCAGCCATTTATTGACCTGATTGTTTACCTTGCAGGCCCTTTTTTGATAATAACTTCTATTTCCAATAGTGATATCAACCTATCAGATTTTTTGTTGATAACTTTAGCAGCAAGCTCTGTTATTTTAATCTCATTTTTGTTAATTTTTATAATTCTAAAAACAACAAAATCAGAGAAAAAAGGATTATACCTCCCAATGTCTTTTGGCAATACTGGCTATTTAGGCTATCCAATTTGTTTGTTTGCTTTTGGCATTGCAGGATTGTCAAGAGCAGTAGTTTATGATATGATAAATTCATTATTTCTTTTTAGCATTGGCATTTGGATAATCCACCATAAAAATGGGCTAAAGGAAGCGTTTAAGGTTCCATTAATCTATGCAGTTGTTATTGGTCTACTGTTAAATTTATTAAAGATAACGATTCCAGAAATGCTCTTCAAACCAATGGAGATGATTGGAATGATTGCGATTCCATTGGCATTACTGGTATTAGGCTATAAATTAACTGAAATTAAGATAAGAACGTTAAAAACAGCATTTTTTGCCTCTTTGTTCAGGATCATTATAGGATTTGTAATCGCTTTCGTAATTATTAAGCTATTTTCTATCACGGGGTTGGTAAGGGATGTGATATTGATTGAATCTGCAATGCCTGCTGCAGTTATGTCGATTATTTTATCAGAAAAATACAAAAGGGATTCTGAATTAGTTGCTTCTGTTGTTTTTATCAGCACTTTGATTGGCTTAGTTAGTATCCCCTTAATCTTGTGGTTTTTATCCTTATAGTTTAGAAAGTCTTAGCATATCTATGTTCGTGAATATCTTTACCTTCTTCTGTTCGAGAATGTGAGGATCGTGTGACCATATGCCCTCTGCTCTGCTTGCAAGGCATGCTGCAAGGTAAGGCGCATCATCTATGTCGCTAATTTCATTTTTACATTCATCCATAAACTGTGAGTAGGTTTCTGCTGGAAGAATGATTATATTTTCAAAAATAAGGGCAAGCAAAACATCAAATTCTTCAGATGTTAGATTTGTCTTTCTTTGTAATTCTTCCTTATGATTATTGATTTCAGTAATACTATGATCAGGAGTCACAAATTCAAATTTTCCATCAAATAAAATATCCCTTGTTGTGCTCTGTTTGACTAGCGCAGCAATAATTCTGTTTGCATCAATGATAATCTTCATTTGGCCAAGCGGTGTTTTTTTGCAATGCCGTGCCTTATTTTGCGCCCAATCTCGAGCGCATCTTCTTCAGTCAATTCGCTCTTGGCAAGAAGCTTATCCATAATCTCAAGTTTGCGTGCTTTTTCCCACATGGCTTGTCTTGCTACCTCACTCCATTTGATATCCTTATGCCTCTGCATTATTTCATGCAGATCCTCTGGTACAGCTAGTGTTACATTGGTCATTATACTCACCCTACTTATATATGTGTGGTTACTTATTTATATACTTTTCGATGAAATCGAACCCCTCTCCAGATTCAACCTGGATATTGACTATATTCCTATTTTATTATTAACTGAAAATATTCCTGGCACATTGGAAATTTATTTAAACCAGCGCTACTATATGTGATATATGGTAGCAGTAAAACAATTGCAAAAAGAGATTGAGATAATAAAAGAGAGAAATAAAAAAGTAGAGCTAGACAAGGCTTGGGAGACAAGCAGTACTAGAAGGTTATTGCTTACTTTGTTCACTTATTTGGCGATTGGGATTTATTTGCAGGCAATTAGGATTCCAAAGCCTTGGCTGAATGCGATTGTCCCTGCTGTTGCATTTATGCTGTCTACATTGACATTGCCTTTGTTTAAGAATTTGTGGTTAAGGTTTCACAAGTAAATGTTAACATGTCAAAAACCACCCACCATAGACGGGTGCCATGTAATATCATATGTTCAAGCATCAAGTGGTTTTTGACACTCAATATTCCACTCCTAAACGGGGGTTTTTGAGCACAACAAATTCCACTTCACCAATCATCTAAAATGAGTGGAATATTGTTGTTTTAACAAAACATTTTTAAATAAAATTCTATTCACTTAGTAAAATGGAAGAAACCAAATTTATTTGGATGGATGGAAAATTAGTTCCATGGAAAGAAGCGAAGGTTCATGTTTTAACTCACACACTCCACTATGGATATCTTTAGAGTTCGCGCTCTGAGACCAGTTTAGGAGTTTTTGAAGGAGTTCGTTTCTATAAGACAGATAAAGGACCTGCTGTATTCAGATTAAAAGAGCATACTGGTCGCTTGTTTAAATCAGCTGAAACAGCATTCATGAAAGTTCCTTATACTAAAGAAGAGTTTAATCAAGCTATTTTGAAGACTATAAAAGAGAATAAAATAGATGCAGGTTATATAAGGCCAATAATATTCTATGGATATGGAAAGATGGGATTAGACCCAAAAGGAGCTGAATTAAATTGCGCTATTGCAGTATGGCCTTGGGGGAGTTATTTAGGAGAGGAAGCTGTTAAGGTTAAGACCTCTAGCTACCTAAGAATCCATCCCAAGTCAACTCATGCAGACGCAAAGATTTGCGGGCATTATGTTAACTCAATTTTTGCTAGTTTGGAAGCTAAAAAAGAAGGATATGAAGAGGCGTTATTGCTGGATTACAAAGGGAATATAGCAGAAGGGCCTGGCGAAAATCTATTCCTAGTCAAAGATGGCAGATTATTAACTCCTCCGTTAGGTAATGTTTTACCAGGAATTACAAGAATGTCAATAATGCAGATAGCAAAGGATCAAGGAATCAAGGTAGAGGAAAAAGCTTTGAAATTAGAAGATGTTTATAATGCAAATGAGGCTTTTTTCACAGGGACTGCTGCAGAGGTCACTCCAATTGCTAGTCTAGACGGCAAAAAGATAGGTAAAGAAGCTCCTGGTCCGATTACTAAGAAGATTAAAGAAATATTCTTAGACGCTGTACATGGTAAGAACAAGAAATATGAGCATTGGCTAAGTTATGTTAGATAGAATTCTAAAAATTAAGCGGAAGGCACGCCAAAGAATGGATACAAGCAGTAACTATTAGTTTACCTTGACTGTTCCTTAGCTCCGCTACCCTTTAAGCATCGATGCTAAAGTTTAGGGCTGCTTCATTCCTGATCTGACCCTTTTCGCTAAAACACCAACCCTAAAGGACAGAGCCTCATTGTACGAGCCAAGACCAATAGTCATAGCAAGCACCTCTTCGATGGCTTCAGACCCCTCTAAAGCACGTTTAGGGTTACAGGAGAGTGCTAACTTCCCATCCTAGCCTTCCATATCATAAGAATAGAATATAAGTTTTAAATGTTTCGAAATTCTCGAGAATTTCGAAGCCAAGAAATGCCAGAGCAGTTCTTATGTTTCGAAAATGCATTGCATTTCCGAAGCCAAGAAAGGAAAAATTAATTCTTAATTTTTCCAATTCTTAAATAGTTCTAACTA
>CAZKBD010000073.1:0-9827 GCA_964550945.1 uncultured Methanosarcinales archaeon | reverse complement strand
AAGCCCTATTGTTGGCAGCCTTGGAAGGATACCCCATCTTTTCACTAAAAAAAAGAAGTTTGAAGGGGTATTAGCAGGAGGAATATCTGGATTTATTGGCGCTTTGTTTTTTGTCAGCCCAATAGAAGCATTCTTAGCTTCATTTATTGCCATGATTGCAGAAGGCATTGAATGGAAGATTGATGATAATGTTGTTGTTCCTTTTGTTGCAGCATGCGTAATCTGGATTCTCAGAGTCTTATAATTTATATAAAATATATAAAACAGAAAGATTTAAAAAAGAATAGTGATTAATCTCCTTTAAAGAAATTCTAAACTGGCTTGCTAGCTAGTAGGCAGAGTGAAATTTCCAAAAATGAGAACTGAAGGGTTTGCACAACTGTATGAAAGCTTCTTTAGCCAAAGAGGCAGCGTCCCTAGAAAGCTAACTCCTCAAGATGAACCTCTAAATATGAACCCTCTGCAAGCAATTGGTTTAGTAGATAATCTAGGTGACTTAGTCAAAAAAGCAGCTACAATGGGGCATCGCCAGCTAAGAGAAGAGGCTCAAGTGTTTTACGATAATTCATTCATTATGGAAGCATTTTTTTATCATGTTATGGCAGAATTAAAAGATGGAAAAAGTATTGAAGATATTACTAGTCGAGAATTTGAGGGCAATAGCGCAATGGTGCATTTCCAAGTCACACCAATGCCTTACACACTGCATCAGGTACGCGCTGCAGGGATCAGGAACAATCCAATAGTAATTTTCCTTGATTGGGACGGAACAATGGAAGTAAACGGTGGCTTAAGAAAACATACCATGGAATTTCTAAATCATTATGCCACCAGAAACCAAGAATTAGGAGTCCACAGATATGCTCTAATAATTACATCAGCCAGTTTTGACCTTATGAAAAAAGTTGGTAGATATGGAGACGAATTACTTGGCTTAATTGATGGCATTTATTCAGTACCGGGTATATATAGGCAAGGGACTGAAGACAAACACACAGTTGCTGGAAAACTATACACAGACATATGCAAGAGGCTTAGAATAAGCAACGACAGGGCCATAATCCTAACTGATGTATGGGCTGACCAGTCTGTAGAAAATAGTTATCCAATAACAACTATTGTGACTCCAGAAGATATAGCAGCAGACACATGGATTAGGACAATTCAACATTTTGAGACTTTGGGAGATGGAGATTTCTCTAAAGGAGCGCATAAAGTAAGAACTCAGCCTTTTGGATTCAAAGTAGATCCAGATCTCCCAGCTAATGCAAGGCCATGGAGGACCTATAAAGCCGCAGGCGATCAGTTTTTATGGAGGAATCCTACTGCCCCTAACTGCTATTGTATAGGGGAAGAAAACAAGCTGCCGCAGAATAGGCCTAAATAAGAGTCATCTTTATAAATCACCTTATCTTTTCCTTTAGCAAAATGTTCAAAGAACTAAAGAAACTATTTTTAGAGCAGAAAGACCCATTTACAGACATACTTGGCCAGGATTCTATTAAAAACAGCCTTAAGTCAGCTCTCTTGATGAACCACCACGTTATAATAGTCGGGCCTCCTGGAATTGGAAAAACCACTTTAGCAAAGAATGTTGCGAAATTGCTGCCTGAGATAGAAATAATTGATGACTGCTCATACAACTGCAGCCCAAAAAATTCTATCTGCCCCCAATGCCAGTCAAAAAAATCATTTAAAACAAAAAAGATTATGGGAGAGCAGCGCTTCATAAGGATACAGGGAAGCCCTGACCTGACTGCTGAAGATTTAATCGGAGATATAGACCCGATAAAAGCATTAAAATTCGGCCCATTAAGCATAGAAGCGTTCACTCCGGGAAAAATATTCAAGGCTAACAACGGAATTTTATTCTTCGATGAAGTCAACAGATGCCCTGAAAAATTGCAGAATGCTTTGCTACAGGTTCTTGAAGAAAAAAAAGCGACAATCGGAAGCTATGATGTTGATTTTCCAGCTGATTTTATTTTCATCGGGACAATGAATCCCCAGGACTCCAGCACAGAAAAGCTCAGCGATGTCTTTGTTGACAGGTTTGATTTCCTCTATATGGGCTACCCAGAAACATTGGAGATTGAAAAAGAGATTGTACTTGAAAAATCTGAAAAGATTGGTGTTAAGTTTCCTGATAGGCTATTGGCTCTTGTTATCTACTTTATCAGATTATTAAGAGAAGATGAAAGAATACTGAAAAAGCCAAGTGTAAGGGCGTCTATTGGATTGTATGAACGGGCCCAGGCAAACGCCTTCTTAAACAAGAGGGATGTAACCTTAGAAGATATTAAAGAAGCAGTCATTTCTGTTTTAGGCCATCGCATAGAATTAAAGCCGAGCATTAAATACCTAAAGAGCTCTGCTGAGTTTATAGAAGAGTCATTTAATAAATTCCTGGAAGAGAATAGCAAAGGAAGGTTTAAGGATTTCCCTGACACTAACACAAAAACTGAAATGGGTGATTGCCGGTAACAGCCCGGAAATAAGATCATTTTCAAAAGCTGAAGAGCTAACTGGAAAGCTTTCTAAGCAGAATGTTGAAGATAAGTTAATGCATTCTGTATTGGAAAACGACAAAAAGACAATAGAAGAAGGCAAATTAATCAAGGATTCGATTAACCAGGGCATTTCTTCGTTTGTGCCGGATATGATGTTTGAGCAGCTCTGCAAAAGCTACAGCATGGCTGAAAGTATTTTTGGTGAAAGTTTGCTGAAGCTGTTAACAGGCTACAATCCAAGTTATATCAAAAAAAATATCCACATTCCTGAATTCCAAAGAGAGCTAAAGAAAAAGATAGCAGAGAAGATTGAAGAGCTGAAAGATAAAAATCTTATTGATGATGACAACCGATTCTCAGAAAAAGGCATTGAGTTAGCTTCGCTGGTTTTATACAGAGAGGAGCTTGACAATATTATACCCAGAGGGATGCTGGGTGAAAAGATTCACAAAAAATATTCTGTGTATGGTGATGCAAAAGATGTCAAGCAGTTCAAAAGAAGCGACCGTTATAGGGATTTGGCATTAAAGAGCTCTATAAAGCTGGCGATAAGAAGGAACCATAGGGAATTAGCAGAACAAGACCTCAAAACATTGGAAAGGCACAGCAGAGGCTCAATCTACATAGTTTATGGCATAGATGCTTCTGGCAGCATGAAAGGGAAAAAAATAGACACATGCAAAAAAGCAGGGGTTGCTCTGGCATACAAAGCGATTGAGGAAAAAAACAAGGTTGGCCTTATTGTATTTGGAACAGACGTAAAAGAAGTTATTGCGCCAACAGATGATTTTAGATTATTACTAAGAGAAATAACAAAAATAATGGCGTCTAAAGAAACAAATATCACAAAAACAATAGAAAAAGCAGTTGAATTATTTCCAGCAAAAGAAGTCACAAAGCATTTGATACTGCTAACAGATGCTTTGCCAACAATCGGCAAAAACCCTGAAGAAGAAGTCCTTGAAGCCTGCTCAAAAGCCAGAAGCAATAAAATAACTATCTCTGTCATAGGCATTAATCTGGATAAAAAAGGAGAAGAGCTGGCAAAGAAGATTGTCGAGATTGGAGAAGGAAGGTTGTATGTTTGTAAAGATTTGGAAGATATGGATAAGATTGTTTTAGAGGATTATTATGGCCTGGTTGGCTCTTCTGGTTGATAATGTAAAATTAGGTAAGGATCTCCTTTACCAAGAACCTGCAGTTTGTTTGTTCCCAACATGCTAGCTGTTCTTACACCGAGATTGACACGGCCTTGAGCATCCATATATACAGTATTTATCAAGTCAGGCTGATTTGGTTGAAACGTTCCCTTTAGTACATCCAGTGCTCTCCCACCATACACCTTAGATGGCGCCAAAACAAGCTCGTGGTTTGCTGCATACAACAAGACAACAAATTCAGGCCTATCACCATATGCTTTCCGTAGAGCATCTTGATATCTTGCTGGCACAACAAATCTCCCTCTTGATTCTATTGTTGTTTCATTAACTCCCACCATAACAGGAACAGAACCACCAACAACTGCCTCTAATTCAGAAGCATCTGCTGGCTTTCCAGTTGTAACAAGTATATCTGCTGTCAGATGAACAGTATCTCCAAAGTAACCTAGGTTTAGAAAATTCCTCTTAACTCTTCCACTTTCCATTAAAGCAATCATAGCAGTCAAGACATCTTGGACTGGACCGCTAAATTGATGATGTTCTTCCATATCAAATTTAGTCGTTATTGCCTTATTTTTAAACCTTTCTATTTTTTTACCATTATTTAGTAACTAATTTATTCCAAAGAGTTTAAATATAAGCAAAATCCTTCCAAAACTTGCAATGAAAATCCTAGCCTTTGTCGACCTTCACAATTCATTATCTGCCCTGGGCAAGATAAAGCAAAAAGCGAAAAAAGAAAAGCCAGACTTAATTGTTTGCGCAGGCGATCTTACTATTTTTGAGCATAGCCTGGATTATCTGCTCTCCATCCTAAACAGATTAAACATACCTATTTTGATTATTAACGGAAACCACGAATCTATTAAAAGCATGAAAGCAGCTTGCTCATTATTCAAGAACATTGAGTTTATACATGACAAAGTTGTAAGAAAAAATGATTTGGTTTTTTTTGGCTATGGCGGAGGAGGTTTTTCAACAATAGACAAGGATTTTGAAAAATCAGCAAAGAGGCATAAAAAAGACCTAAAACACCAAAAGATAGTATTAGTAACGCATGCTCCCCCATACGGCACAAAAGTGGATAAGATAAATGGCATTTATTGCGGCTGCAAGTCAATTACAAGGTTTGTAAAGAAATTCAGGCCCGTTTTAGTTATCTGCGGCCATCTGCATGAAAACAAGGAAAAATCAGATTTCATCAGAAAGACAAAAATAATCAATCCAGGGCCTTTTGGCAAAATCATCCAAATTTAATGATTCTGTCTTTTTTATCTTTCCTCATCAATAGAACAACTCTGCTTTCTTTCTTCTCATCAATTATCTTGTAGCTGGAATGATCAGCTATTGCCTTGGCAAACTCTTTGATTTCTTCATGAAGCGGCATATCCTCCATCCCTAGCCTTTGCCTTGAATAGCCAACCCACATGTATGCTTTGGCTTCAACAAATTCTGGCTTTGCCTTTTCAATCAATTCAGCATATTTTTCAGGCTTTATCATATTCAGATTTTTAACCAAAGTCATCCTTATAGTGCTTCTTTTGAATTTTTTGATCAACAATAAAGATTCGTTAATCTTTTTCCAGCTGTCTTTTATCAGAGGATTGCATGCTTTGATGTAAGTTTCTTCATCCGGCGCAGCTAATGTGAGATATAATTGGGTTGGCTGGTTCTTAATTAGTTTTTTAAGCATAGAAGGGTTAGTTCCATTGGTTACTAAAAAAGCAGTCATCCCTCTTTTTTTTATTTCATTTATCAATTCAGGAAGTTTTGGATAGAATGTAGGCTCTCCTGAAAGTGAGACAGCGAAATGCAAAGGCCTCAAAGATTCTCTATAATTATCCCGGTTTGTTTTTTTATTTCCCCCAAACCCCTCAAGTGATTTAAGATACTCTTTGATACATCCATCAACAATATCTTTGGCATTATCTATTTTGCCGCTCCACTTTGGCTCTGTAAAATCAATATCGCGCCAGCACCATAAGCATCTGTGTGTGCATACATCCAATGCAGGAGTCATCTGCACGCATCTATGAGACTGGATGCCATAAAATGTATTTTTATAACAAAAACCCTCTGCCTTGATCGCCTTTTTTGTCCAAAGGCATGCCTTAACAGCAGAATGGCCTCCAACCAGCCTATATCCTTGTCTTTCCAAATCCTTTTTCCTTTGTTCTGATATCATGTTAATAGTAAGAATACAAAGTTATTTAAATATTAATCTTTTGTAGAAATGCCATGGCTATAAAAGACCTGATAAAAAGATTAGAGAACGAACCTTGTTTTAAGGAATGGAAAAAAACAAACAAAGACAGCTATCTGGCTTATGCTTTCATAATGATTGACGAGCCGGAAAAGGATTGGCAGATTGGCTATCATAATAAAAATGGCACAATGACCACATTCACAATAGAAAAAACTGAGATTAGAATAACGCCTGAACAGGAAGTCTTCAAACAGCCTGCAACAAAAGTTAAGAAATTGAATTGTAACAATGTTAAAGTTGATTTTGACAAAGCATTGGATATTGCATTAGTCCAGCAGCAGAAAAAATACAAGAAAGACAGCCCCCTGAAAAGGATTGTCATCCTGCAATGCCTGGACATGGGCAATGTCTGGAATATAACATATGTAACCCAATGCTTCAATACTTTGAATTTCAAGATTCTATGCTCAAATGGGAAAATAAAGGAAGAAAAGCTAACTCCTTTGATGGATTTCACAACTAAGTAAAATAAACTATATTTTTCAGTTCACAATTATTTATATATAAGAAGGGCTCAAAAAAATCATGAAATTGAAAATCCAGCGCATCTCTGATGTTCCTTTGCCCAGCTATGCCCACCCAGGAGATGCTGGCCTTGATATCTACTCAGCAGAAGATTACATCTTAAAGCCTGGTGAAAGAAAATTGATTAGCACAGGAATAAAAATAGCGGTTCCTCTTGGTTATGAAGCCCAGATAAGGCCGAAAAGCGGCTTGGCAATCAAGCATGGCTTGTCAATTGTAAATAGCCCTGGAACAATTGACGCTGGATATAGGGGAGAAGTCTGCATCATAGCGATTAATCATGGCCAAGAAGACATCAAAATCCAAAAGAATAATAAGATAGCTCAGATGGTTATCAACAAGGTTGAAAAAGCTGATATTGAAGAAGTTGATGAATTAGACAACACATCTAGAGGAGAAGGTGGCTTTGGAAGCACCGGCCATCAATAATAAAAAAGAGGGTTAAATGCAATTAAAAAAGAAGAACGGAATCAGTTACAAAACAATTATTAAGAATACTATCCTTGATGGGTTTTTCAAAAAAGAGGAGAAAGAGCCGGAAAAGGAAGAAAGTTAGCACCAGGTTAGTACCTATTCTACAGTGGTAAAAATCGAAAGATTTATATACAACCATCTTATTTCTTAAGCTAAGATGTTAGGAAAGAAAGCTGATGGTGGATTAACTGCTGTTGTGATTATTCTAATTATAATTGTATTTCTTGGCTGGCTTGTAAACATGGGTCAAAGAGAATGCAGCAGCAATAAAGAGTGCAAAGATAACCAATATTGCGGCTCTGATTTCGCCTGCCATAACATCCCTGTTATAGAAAAAGTGACTACGCCAACAATCATACAAAGGGATTACAGCAGCCTGAAAGGCCCTATCGCTATTTTGGGATTAGCGGTTATAATTGGCGCAGTGATTCTTAAATTCAAAAGGAATAAAAAAGATCAAACTAGTGAGCCTATAACCAGAGAGCCTATATTTGAAAAGCAATTATTCATTAAATCTCCTAAAAAATTGTCTACAGACAAAAAGAAGCTGTATTTAATGCTTGGCGCTATAGGTGGCGCATTGATAATCTGCATTTTTTTCCTAATGATTATAGTATTCTTATAAGATAGCGTCTAATTCTTTTTTAATTGCTTGAAACACTTCCTCAATAGAGCCAGTTGCATCTATTATGTTTATATTGTCTGGCAGCAGTTCTTTTAATTCAATGAAATTACGCCTGACTTTCTCCATAAACTCCTTTTTCTCGAATTTTTCTTTGGCTCCTCTGCCTTCAATCCTTGCCAAAGCAGTCTCAGCAGGCAGATCCAGAATAAATGCTATATCAGGCTTTCTGAATTTTTTATTTGCTTCTACAAGCATTTTGGCATCTATACCTTGCGCATGCTGGAAAGCTATTGTTGAGTAATAATACCTGTCACAAAGCACAATATTGCATTCTGAGGCAATAGATTTTGCCAAGAAAGGATTTATAGTGTTCTTCAGATGTTCTCTTCTGTCTTTTATATATAAATCCAGTAACAGCTCAGCATTTTTCTGTGGGTCTTTTTCTTTCTCAAGAATCTTCCTTATCTTCTGGCCATATTTTCCATTTGTCGGCTCTCTTGTGCTTAGGATTCTGTTGAATTTGTTTTTGACATAAAGGTAGTTATGCAGCTTTATCATCTGCTCTCCTTTGCCAGAGCCGTCTATCCCATCAAGGACAATAAACAAGTTTTTTGCCATAATACCTTATAATCATTGGAGTTTTATAAATCTTTTCTTATTGTAAAGCAAATCATTTAGCTTAATATATACAGAAAAATCCAGCCATGGCGTTGATGAGGCAAAACAGGTTCGTATACGCAGTATACGGTTCTGTTTTGACAAATAGGATTTTGCCGTGTTTTAAGGCAAAATCCGTCAACCGCCAAGGATGGCTGGATTTTTCTTAGATAAAAAAACTAATCAGTTAATAGTTTTACTTAACGCTTATTTTTATAATAATAACGAAAGGTATATAAACATCTAATCCAAGGAATACGCCATGGGTGTTATATCATGGAAAATATCTACTTGTTTGAAGATCCAGCATTTTTGGAACCAAAGTGCCCTAGGTGCAAGAATAAGATAGAATATGACATAACCACTAAATTTGATTCTAGGCTTTCATCCCATATCTGCCTTAAATGCGGCGAAGTTCTGAAATAAAAAAGAAAAAATAATTTGCCTATTGGCTAGGCTGATGACTCCCCATCAATTGAACTAATCTAAGTGCTTGGTGAGAATAGCCCGCTACATTATCATAATAGGCCATTGTTTTTGCCATGACACCAACTGTTATTGTCTGACTTGCATCAAATACACTAGGTAAAGGGTAACCTAGTACCATAGTAGATACAACAGGGCCATTTCTGTACTCAAGGGTTCCTTCAAGGTTTCCTGTAGCAGCTTTTTGTATTGCTTCATTTACCTCTGCTGGGCTGACTTCTCTACTTAGGTTAACTACCAAGTCAACTATAGACCCAACAGGAACTGGCCCCCTTATGCACATGCCCTTTAACTTTCCATCTAGTTCTGAGATAACTTTGCCAATTGCTTTAGCAGCTCCAGTCGATGTAGGTAGAAAGTTCAATGCTGCTGCATACGCTCTCGCTGTATCTTTATGGGGCGAATCAACTAATCTCTGATCAGCAGTATATGCATGTATTGTAGTCATTAAACCTGTATAAACTCCAAATGAATCGTACAATGCTTGAGCAAGTGGTGCTAAACAATTTGTTGTGCATGATGCATTCGAGACTAATCTCTGCCCACTATAAGATTTATCATTAACTCCCATAACAATGGTCATTTCTGCTAAACCACTTGGCGCAGAGAAGATTACTTTTTTAGCTCCAGATTCAAAATGACCTTCTACACCTGGTTTTTCAACAAAAACACCTGTTGACTCATAAACTATATCAACTCCTCTATCCGCCCAATGTAGCTGCTTAGTATCTTTCTCAGCAGACATGCTTATTCTTTTACCATCTACTAAAATGTCTTTACCATCTGTTTCCAATTTACCCGGGAATCCAAGGTAAGTAGAATCATGCTCTAGCAACGGAAAAAGCTGACTAACTGGATACATATCATTCACTGCAACAACTTCTACCATCCCAGGAGCTAGTTTTCCACTAGAAACATCTTTTTGCAAAGCTCTTAACAAATATCTGCCCATAACTCCAAATCCATTAATACCCACTCTTATTGGTTCTGCCATTTTATCCTCCCCCAAATTTTTAAGTTTTATACACTCAGGACACCATTTATTTAAATGTTTCTATTTTAAAATAGTGATGAATAATTCGGTAATTAGTTGACACTTCTGCAGTATATAGGTGCTTTTTAAA
>CAZKBD010000072.1:0-9846 GCA_964550945.1 uncultured Methanosarcinales archaeon | reverse complement strand
GTAGACTATTGCTCACTCCGTTCGCAATAGCCTGTCGCAACTTGAGTTCACATTTGATGGTTGCGAATACTGGTTCGTTGGGCTTACAGAATTAATAAGATAGCCCCGGGCAGATTCGAACTGCCGTCAAAGCCTTTCTATAGCATATCGCTGCCAGAGGGCTCTATCCTTGACCGCTAGACTACGGGGCTGTGCTGTAAAAGAATAAGAAATAGAATATGTTTATAAATTTAATCTTCAACCTTGATAGCTTCTTGAGGGCACTGTGCTTCGCATGCCTTGCATCCAATACAATCGTCTGGATTAGCTACCTTAACAGATTTACCTTTTTTTTCAAAAACTGCAACAGGGCAGACATCAACACAATTCCCGCAGCTTGTGCATTTTGAAGAATCAATCAGCGGTTTCGGCATCTTTCCCACCTTCTTCTTGCTCTGGATTATCTTTTTTGTCGCCTTCTTGAACATCTTCCTGGTTATCTTCTTCGTTACCCTCTTCTTTTATCTCCTCTTCATTGTCCTGTGTTTCTTCTTTAACTTCTTCTATAACCTCTTCATTTTTAGGCTCTTCACCGGCAGTTCTCTTCTCCTTTGCAATATTCATCATCCTTATCTCACAGGTCTTCAGAGGATATATCTTGTTTAATGGAGCATGGATTATTTTCTGGAATTTATGAGACACCAAGTCTGCAACTAACTCTTCATATCGTAATTTTCTGACATTTTTAGCAAGGCTATCATTCAAATTTCTTACCAAAGCTGCCTTAACAGAGCCTTTTACCATGGCTCTTGTCACCAATAATGCTTTTATCCTTATCCTGACATTATCTGCTGTTGAGCATGCAATAGATATATCGACCCTTTCACGGCCCCTTCTTACTAACCTTCTTATGGAAGCAGGAATCATCTCATAGCCAATGACTTCTGTCAGTAGGTTATCGCCTTCTATTTTAGTGACAATAAACCTCATATTTATGTTCTGCTTCTTGATGTCATTGGTGAGCTCCATAAGGTTAGCTAGTATGGTCCTTCCAATAGCTTTCCTTACATCGTCCAAAGGAATCTCCCCAATCTGAGCCTGCCTGAATATATTTGTGGCTAGTATCGGGTACCATCTCTTTCTTTTCACTTTTAGCGCTTTAGCTTCAGCCATTTTATGTTAAGAATTTAAAGTCTATTTATAAACGTTACTAAATATCTAACTCTTGCACCTCTTTTGCATGGCTCTGTATAAACTCTCTTCTTGGCTCTACCTGGTCGCCCATCAGTATTGTGAATATCTTATCTGCCTCAATAGCATCCTCGATTGCGACTTGCTTTAAGGTTCTTGTCTCTGGATTCATTGTTGTATCCCATAACTGAGGAGGATTCATCTCTCCAAGGCCTTTGTAGCGTTGAATAGCCAATCCATCTAATCCCATCTCTTTGATAACCTTGTCTTTTTCTTCGTCTGAATAGACATATCGCTCTATTTTTCCTTTTTTAAGCCTGTACAAAGGAGGCATTGCAATGTACAAATTCTTGTTTTCAATTATCTGCCTCAAGTACCTATAGAAAAATGTAAGCTCCAAAGTGGTTATATGGCTGCCATCAACATCAGCATCGCACATCAGGATTATTTTATGGTATCTTAACCTTGATATGTCGAATTCATTGCCTATGCCGCAGCCAAGAGCAGTTATCATGGTTATAATCTCCTGATTCTGGAGTATTTTGTTGAGCCTTGCTTTTTCAACATTAATTATCTTTCCTTTTAATGGAAGTATTGCCTGGAATTCCCTATTACGCCCTTGCTTTGCAGAGCCGCCAGCTGAGTCTCCTTCCACTAAAAACAATTCACATTTTGAAGGATCCCTGTTTGAGCAGTCAGATAACTTGCCTGGCAAGCTGCCATGATTCAAGGCTCCTTTTCTTCTTGTTAATTCCCTTGCTTTCCTTGCTGCTTCCCTTGCTTTTGCGGCTGTGATCGATTTTTCGATTATTGCCCTGGCAACATCAGGGTTCTCTTCCAAAAACATCCCCAGCTTATAGCTTACAATGCTGTCAACCAATCCTTTTACTTCTGAATTCCCCAGTTTTGTTTTTGTCTGGCCCTCGAATTGGGGCTGGGCGATTTTTATAGCAACAACTGCGCTTAAGCCTTCTCTTGCATCTTCGCTTGTAAGCTTAATGTCGTTTGCCTTGTTTTTTTCAGCATAACTGTTGAGTGTTCTTGTAATGGCAGTCTTAAAGCCAATCAAATGAGTGCCTCCTTCTATTGTGTTTATGTTGTTGGCGAAAGAAAATATGTTTTCCTGATAGCCGTCATTATACTGCATTGCAATCTCAACTTTTAAATCCTCTTTGTCCTTTTCAAAATAGATTGGCTTGTGCAATGGAGCCTTATTCTGGTTTATATATTCAACAAAAGAGACAATTCCGCCATTATACTGAAATTCGTTTCTTTTATCAGTCCTCTGGTCTTCTAAGGTTATCTTTAGCCCCTTATTCAGGAAAGCAAGCTCTCTTAATCTTGATGAAAGAGTGTCAAAATGAAAATTTGTATCAGGGAATATCTCGCTATCAGGCCAGAATGTTACAGCAGTTCCAGTGTGGTCAGAATCTCCGACGATTTCAAGCTCTGTTACTGGATTCCCCTGCTCGTATTTTTGCCTGTATATCTTGTTGTTTCTTTTAACCTCTACAATCAGCTGTTTAGACAAAGCATTTGTTACTGATATCCCTACACCATGCAATCCGCCGCTTACTTTGTAGGCATTTTTGTCGAATTTGCCGCCAGCGTGAAGCTTGGTCATCACAATCTCTACAGCAGGCCTGTTAAATTTTGGATGTATGTCAACAGGAATGCCCCTGCCGTTGTCTATGACTGTGACTGAGCCATCTTTGTTTATAGTTACATTAACCTCGGTGCAATAGCCAGCCATTGCCTCATCTATGGAGTTATCAACAACTTCATAGACGATATGGTGCAAGCCCGCAAGGCCAGTGTCGCCAATATACATGCTAGGCCTTTTCCTTACAGCGGTAAGGCCGCCCAACACCTGAATGTCTTTTGCATCGTAAGTTTCCATTTTTAGTTTTCCTGCTATTTTTTGTATTTTATCGTCGATAAAATATGCTCAGAATAGACAAATAAAATGAACCTAAGTTTATAAATCTTTCGTTTAAATTTTGAGGTTATAGAACCTATAACATGTAAATTTTGACGTTTCAGCACCTTGCTAATTTAGGCATAAATGCTAATTTTGATCAATAGGCTGTCTAGCCACGCTGATCTCTACGAAATTAAGAAAAATAATAAGAAAACCAAGCTATTTCTTGGTTACTTTTTCTTCTTTCATTATCTTCTTTGCAATCATAAATACCACAAATGCGATTATCACAAAGTTGATCAGTTCTCCTAAGAAAGGCCCCCATCCAACAACTATTGGGCCTAAAGCGAATGTTGCTGTTTTCCACGCCCCACCAGGTATAAACGGCGTTATTACAGGCATGATGATATTATCCACCATAGACTTGATTAATGCTGTAGCAGCGACGCTCATTACGAAAGCAACTGCCAAAGCAACAACCTTATACTCTTTCAAGAATTCCATAAATTCAGATATCATGCTCATTTTATGATCACCCCTCATATGTTTAGATGTTATCATATTAAAAAAATATATCCTCATCAAATTGATGATGTAACCACTAAAAATAATGCATTATGGCTAAAAAGCCATGAATCATTGCCAATGCAATTGAGATGATTGCCATTCGTGGATGCCATTTAAATGGAATTTTATTTATGCCTTTTTTATTCAAAATAGAAATTGATGCTGTGAACAAGAAGGATAAAAGCGTTAAGATTCCGCCATACATAATCAAAGGCTTGCCAAAAATCAGATAATAAGAGATGTTTTCTAGCATGTTAGTTTGATGAGTAATCATACCTCCAATGTTGTTTACCCAATTTCCTTACGAGATTTGCCATTGTAACTGTGTTCTCAGCAAGATCTTCTACATCATTGGTGTAAATCTTGTCTTTTAATATATTTTTATCTTCATATGTCGGATTTTTCAAAGAAGCCATAGCATATACATTGCTCCATGGCGGGAAAATCATCCCATAATGGTTTAAGGTCATAAACAACGAGGATATAACAAGCGCTGCGCCTTCTTCATGGCCTGTAACAATTATCCCTCCAACTTTTCCAGCAAACCTCCTTAAGAAACCGCTGCCTGGGATTTTTCTATCAGAACTCAGCTCAACAAATTTTGTGTGTTTTATGTTAAGATCCCTATCTTTGCTGAACTTAGGGTTTGCAGGCTTTAAACTGCCATCCAAACTTATGCACCTATCCAGGAATAACGCCATTAATGAAGAAACCTTAAAATTGTTTACAGGTGTTGCAAAAATGATAACATCTGCTCCAAGAATCTTGTCATATAGTATATTGCTCATGTCATCTCCAGCAGGAGTTCCTTTTGGATAGCAGGAGCAGTAAAAATGGCACTGAGTGTTTGTAGTTGAATAACATGCTTTGCAATGTCCTATCTTATAATCACGAAGCTTAATCAATTCAAAATCAGCGCCAATCTTCTTGCAGTGCTCCAAACAAGCGACTAAAAGCATTTCAGAGTTAGAATCTTCCTGGGCCATATCCTCTTTTGATCTCGCAGAACCAGATATACCTAACACCTTTATTTTCTTATCCTTGTCGGCAGATAACCTCTTTGCTTCTTCTATAGTTTCTTTTTGTATCTGCTTGAACCTGTTTAGAGTTTTATTATCTGTCCCCAGGATTTTAATCAATTTTTTATCGTCTAGCCTTGCCATAAAACTAAAAACCCATCCCTTTTTTTGCTGCTTCTTTCTCTATAGGCTCATATGCATTCTTGGTCTGGCATGTTGGGCAAATAACTGGTCCAGCCATGCCATAATGGATGTCTCCACAAACCCGGCATTTGAAAAATTTTTTAGCCATTCTTTCACCTCACTCTACAATTACATTTCCTTTCATCGAAGGATATATGCTGCAATTGGAGCCGTAGTTGGTTGCACGTGTGTTTTTTGTGCTTAACAGCCGCTAATCGCTATAACCATTATCAAAAATCCAACAATAGATAATTGCTTCATACCAATCATCCCTAATCTGTTAATTTCATGAACGTTATATAAATCTTTTTATCACTCACCTAATCTTAGGGATTACTTCTTTGTGATCTCCTCACTGTAGAGGTCTTTATACAATTTAAGCAACCTCTTTTTCAAATTCCTCACGAGAAAGATGTTTTCCACTTAAAATTTTAGCTAGCTTAGACTTGTACTCAGGCCTTAATTCAGGCTCTAGCGAAGAATTTTCGTATTCAGTTACAACCATATTTATAGCTTGAGATTTATCTCTCAAACCGAACTTTGCTTTTACAATATTCAAAACCCTATTTGTGTTTTCATCGATATTTATTACAGCTTGCACCATATTACGTCACATATATAGATATATACGCATTATATATAAAGATTTCTATTTTAAGTTCTAATGTCCTAAAATAACTATCTAAGTGTATGTTTTTAATAGAACTCGTATCTAGCCTTTATCCTGTCCAATATCGTTACTAAAACAATCCAAACCAGCCAACCGGATATGAATAAAATTGCGCCTAAACTCATTTTTCCTCAAATTCTTTCATCCTATCATCAAAATCATACCTTTTGAAAAAGTCGTCGTATGGATTTTCATCTATTGGCTTGTCAAAACCCACCATCTTACCACCTCCTATAATTTTGAATTAACACTTATCTTTTCATCACCAATTAAAAAATCTCTGAAATCTCTTGAATAGTTATCTTCATCAATATACAGTTCTTCATTCATCACATTTCCAAGTTTTTTCTTCATATTCCCACCAAAAATGTGAAACCCGGGAATTTGGTACTTTCTTGGTTTTATGCTAAAATGCTTAGACATTCTAGCGGTCTTTATACCATTCAAATGCCTTGAAAGTCTTACCTCCCCCGAGTTTCGTATTGTTAAGTTGCGTTATTTACGATGCTAAAGAAACATTTAAATATATATACTTATTCCATATACTATATATAGCATATAGATTATATATGCAACCAATAAATATTATATAAACATTAAGGATTATAATGGGGTGGGTTTAATGGAGTTCAGAAAATTAGTGGGGTTTGGAAAAGGCTCTTACATTGTTTCTGTGCCAAAAAAATGGGTCTTAGACAATAATCTGAAAAAAGGGGATACAATCTCTGTTGATGAGAACAGCAATGAACTGATTATCTCTACACAATTCAATGAAAATAAGAAGGAGCCAAGGCCAATAATAATCGATGCAAAGGGCAAGGATGAAGATGTTTTGAAGTCTGAAATAATCTCTTCCTACCTGAACAATTTTGATACAATTGAGATATTGAAAGATGCAAAAACAAACGCCCAGTCCATAAAAGAAATATTGAGAAGCCTGGCTGGCATGGAGATAATTGAACAGACTTCTACAAGAATCATTGCAAAGGACCTTATAGACATTAAGGAGGTTTCTATCCAGAATATGATTAAGAGAATGGATATGACTGTTAGAGGCATGATTGATGATTCAATAAAATGCATTGATGAGCCGGATGTATGTGAAAGTATAAACGACAGAGATGCTGATGTTAACAGGCTCTATTATCTTGCCTACAGGACTGTAAAATCTGCAATGAAAAATCCAGCTGTTATGAAAATTTATGGTATGGATGCATGGTCTTTACAGAATGCAATCTATCTTGTTGAAAAGCTGGAAAAGATAGCAGACAGGCAAAAGAGGATATCAAGGAATTTTGCAGTAATCAATCTTAGTAAAACCGCATTGGACGAGCTTAGGGAGCTTTATCAGGATATCAACAAATCTTACATTGAAACAATGAAAATTTACTATACCCATAACAAGGAATCAGCCCATGAGATGCATATATCCATGAGGGACAAGATCACTGCATGCAACCGCTTTTTGGAGAAATACAGCCATTATTGCAATCTAAAACAAAGAACAACCATCAAAGGGATGCATTGTGTGTCAACTTCCAACATAATAGAGAATCTTAAAGCAACAGTAACCTCAATAAAGTATATTGCAAGAAGAGTTTTGGATCTGGACTAGTTATAAAAAGATTTTTATATAACTGCATAGATGATCAATCAATCATGAAAAAAAGCGGGCTTAATCTGCCGAAAGAGAAAAGTTTTGTAGGGCCAGCAACTGCTTTTAAGAGGGTTATGGCTTTTCTTATTGATCTGTTTATAATCTACTTTATTATAGGATTTCCTCTGAATAACCTGCTTAAAAAATTAATGCCGCCAGCAGAGTCTTTTACAGATAATTTTAAATATTTATTTTATACAGATTCTTCAGCTGCTATTTTGTTTGCCATATTCAGTTTGGAATTAATCTGTATACTCTATTTTGTTATTCTTGAACACAAGCTTGGGCAAAGCATAGGGAAAATTGTAATGAAAATACATGTGGTGTCTGAGCAAAAAGAATTAAAGCTATGGCAGTTGATAGTAAGAAGCTTGTTTTTGATTGCTGACATAATATGGGTTGTGGATATCATATACTATTTGTTCAACAAGCAAAGAAGGTTATTTGAGGTCTTAAGCAAAACAAGAACAGTTGAGCATTTTGACATGGATAGGATAAACGGTTAGAGGGTGAGCATATGGCAGAAAAAAAGGCAAGATGGGGATTTATTATCTTTGTGCTGGTGGCTTTGGCTTTAGTGAGTTTTATTTTAGCAGGTATTGTTTCGCTGTTTATTGGGGATACAGTAGAAACAAGAGCTGGAAATGTCGCTCTTATCCCCATAAAAGGCGTGATTATGTCTGATGACGCAAATAGTATGTTTGAAGATGTTGCTTCTTCGAGCGATATTGTGAGTTTTATAGAGAAGGCAGATAAAAATCCTAGCATAATCGCAATAATATTCGAGATTAACAGCCCTGGAGGCAGTCCAGTAGCGACTGACGAGATTGCTTCTGCAATCAAAAAAACTAATAAGACAACTGTTGCCTGGATCAGGGAAGTAGGAGCATCAGGAGCTTATTGGGCCGCTTCTGCTACTGACCATGTTGTTGCCAATAGGATGTCAATCACAGGATCAATTGGCGTTTTAGGGTCTTATCTTGATTTTTCAGGATTCCTTAATGAGTATAATGTTACTTATCAAAGGCTGGTGTCAGGCAAATATAAGGATGTAGCATCACCATTCAGGGAGATGACAAAAGAAGAAGAATCCATAATTCAGAGCAAATTAGATTTGATGCACAACTATTTCATCAAAGAGGTTGCTAAGAACAGGAATTTGTCAGAAAAAACAGTTAGGGACCTTGCAACAGGTATGTTTTACTTGGGCTCAGAAGCAAAGGATTCTGGACTAATAGATGAGTTAGGTGGCAAGGATGAAGCAGTCAAGTTCATTGAAGCAAAGCATGGTGTTAAGGCTGAAATCGCAAAATATAAAAAACAGAAAACCTTTTTTGGCATGCTAAGCGGGCTTTTGAGCGAGAAATCATTTTATATCGGCAAAGGAATTGGCTCTGCTTTGTTTGATAGTGCTGGGAAAGTGAGGGTATAAATCATCTAATCAGATAAACCTTGTCATTAATCCTTGCTTTTCTTATTATTTTTATTCCAACACGTTTGCCTTTTTTTGCTGATGTTACTTTTTTGTGATTTGTCTCCATTGAAGAGGCATTTTGCTCGAAGACCCCTGTTGTCGGGCCCTGGATCATTATCCTGTCGTTTAGCTTTATATTGTCTGTTTCCAATATTACCTCAGCAACACTAACCTCATTATAGAAATTTTTGATATAGCCCAGGTAAATCTTCTTTTTTGTCGCTTTTGAGCCATAAGCATCAACCCATTCATTAACTGGTTTTCCTAAATAGAATCCTGAGGAGAAATCCCTGTTGTAAACTGTTTTTAATTTTTTAAGCAGTTTCTTTTTTAGCAGTTTATACTCATTAATCGTTTTTTTATTATTCATTGAATTTTTATTATTTGAACAGTAATCAATTATTTCACGATAACATTCTGTTGTTGTTTTTACATATTCAGGAGACCTGTTTCTGCCTTCAATCTTAAAAGAGCTTATTCCAGCGTCAATCAACTTCTCGATAAAAGGCAATGCACATAGATCTTTTGGGCTTATGATGTAATTCTCGCCTAATTCAAACTCATGATTTTCCTCGATATCTTTGATTGAATACTTTCTCCTGCAAGGCTGCAGGCACTCTCCTCTGTTAGCTGACTTCCCAAAAACCTCATGGCTGAAAAAGCATCTTCCACTAATAGAAACGCACATTGCGCCATGGATGAATGTCTCTATTTCAATGTTTAATTTATTTTTTTTAATATTGTAAACTATTTTTTTTATCTGGTCTAATGAAAGCTCTCTTGCCAGAACTGCCCTTTTCAGATTTTTAATCTTATTTTTCAAAAAGAGCAACGATTCAAAATTGCTAATAGACGCCTGTGTCGAGATATGGACAGGGATGTTTAGCTTGTCAGCCTCGTTTATAACAGAAAAATCCCAGCAGATAACAGCATCAACCTTAGCTTCTTTTGCTTTTTTTAGTATAGCCTTTAGTTTGTTTGTTTCATTGTCGTAGATTATTGTGTTTAGGGCAAGGTATGATTTAACATTATTCTTGTGGCATTTGTCTACTACTTTTTTCAATTCATTAAGGCTGAAGTTTTTGGCAGCCATCCTCATATTAAGCTCTTTAAGGCCAAAATAGACTGCATCTGCTCCTGCTTCTATTGCTGCAACTAATGAAGTGAAGTCTGCTACAGGGCTTA
>CAZKBD010000071.1:0-9899 GCA_964550945.1 uncultured Methanosarcinales archaeon | reverse complement strand
TTATGTAATAGGTTATATATAAATCATTCGTTAACTAGACATTGTCCTAAAAACAAAGCATTTATAAATAGCAGAGCATTCTAGGCATATATCGGAAAAATTTATTGCTAAGATTTAATGCTTTTTCTGATAAAACAAATGGTAGATTACAAGATAGTCAAATTCTGCAGATTGTGCAGAAAAAGGTACACTGTAAATAAAGGCGAGTATGCAAAGGTGTACTGTAAGGATTGTGAACCAAAAATACGCAAGGAGGAAAAATGAAAGGAACAGTAAAATTTTTCAATGAATCGAGAGGATTCGGCTTTATCGCTGGTGAAGACGGAAAAGAATATTTCGTGCATCAGTCAGGATTAAAAGCAGGCGCCATCATACATGACAATGACTCGGTTACATTTGATGTAGTGCAAGGCGATAGGGGCCCAAAAGCTGCTAACGTCACAAAAGAAACAGAATAGACGCTAACTACTCCTTGAACTTGTATTGGTAAGAACTCCTTCCAGGGCTTCTTTGGTTATTAAGCTTGTAATAAATAAGCCGGCTCTGTTTTAGTTTCTTAAGGCTCATTGTGACTGATCCTAGAGAGATGTTCAGCTTTTTTGTTATATCTTTTGAAGTAAACCATCCCCTCCGGTTTTCCTTAAAAAAATCATACACTTCTTGTTGTCCCATTTTAGCCTTTTATCTTCCCTTAAAGAACTGGAGTATAAAAGCTTTGCCTTCCAAAATGGCTTTTCACTGCTTACCAATTGCAAAGGTTATTAATATCCATTGAATTTCCTATAGCTAGGTGATGAAAAAATGAAACAATACACTTCAGCAGAAATACAAAAGATGAACATCAATGAGATTGAGGAATATTTTGAGAAGTTGCATAAAGCAAACGCCAAATCCAGCTACATTTAGAAGTTGAAAACAAGCTTCCTAAACAACCTTTATTCCGTCAATATGAAAATACCTTTTTGTTATTGACTCGAGTTCTTTAAGGTTTTTAGCATCTCTTCCAATTAGGATCCCTCTTGTTTTTGTATCCCCGCCAACAATCGTGATAAGGTTATTCTCTTCTTTTACTTCTTTAACCATAAGAGGATAAACTAAATTTTTAATGAACTGCGCATGATCATTGCTGAATTCGACTATCTTCACCTTTTTGTTCAGTGCAAATTCTATCTTCCTTACATTAACCCCATTCTTGCCGATAGCTTTGCCAATCTGGTTTTCTTCTACAATAAACATAATCCTTTCATCAAAGATGCAGTCCTTTAGCTTTGCCTGCGTAACTGTCTCAAAGAGGGACATGATCTTCATTATATCATTATTGTAGATTATCCTGGTCACTTAGTTTGCCCCTTTAAACAAGATAATACAGAAATAGCAAACGGTTTCTTGCATACTACGCCCAGCTCCTCATTGTTTTGGCTTAATTTGACAACATGGCTTTTTGCAAGTTTTGCATAATAATTTATGTCTTCAACAACACCCTTTGGGCAATTAGACGTTAAAAATACTTTGTCAATCTTGCCTAATCTCAGATTTTTAATTGTCCTGTCTTCACCAATAATAAGATCTTTTGTCTTCAACAGCTTTTTTATTTCTGTTATATTCTCATCAGTTACGTCTTTTTTCTTTGCCATGTTCTCATTTCCTTATTTTTGTTACTAATCCTGGCAGCCCTGTTCCAACAGGAACCGGCTGGTTGATCATCACATTCTCAACAACCGAATTCAGATAATCCATCTCACCAATCAGTGCAGCATTTATTATATGTTTTATTGGGGTTTCAAAAGAAGCCCTGGCCAAAACAGAGCTTTTTTCACTAACTACTCCATACCTTGTAACTCCTTTTATTGAGCCTGTTGCGCACATTGTGTCTGATACCAGCATGATATGCCTTATATCCACATTAAGACCTTGGCTTTCAATAACTTTGTAAACCTCATTGATGATAGCTTGCCTTGCTGATTCAACACCAAGAACTTCACCAATCTCAAAAATATTATTTGTGGTGGTTCTTGTCTGGTCAACATCTTCTAGCTCCAAAACATCTATCAAGTTAGATCCTGCAGTTATTATTATGTATTCCTCTCCTCTTTTTACAGGAAGCACTTGCACAATTCCTTTAACGCCTTTGATATGCACTTCCTTGATCTTTTCTTTAGTCTTGTAAATCTCATTAAGGTCTTCTTCCTTTGACCTTGCCTTTAGGACTATTGTGTCTTTATCATGGCTTATCGAATAGCCTTTGATATGTTTAGGCAAAGCCTTGGAAACTAACATATCAGTAATGCCAAGCTCTTTCATCTTCTCTTTATTTAACTTAACCTCAATCTTGGATTCCGCAATCTTGATGATGAATTCAGAAACAATATCAGCTAGTTTAGTCTCTTTGATTGATAATGCCAGCTCTCTTATATCTTTTCCTTTTGAGAATGGCTTTTTGAGGTATATCTCCATCATAGGAGTCTTAAGCTCTTTCCTTCCGTCCAATATCTCAATAATCCTGGGCAAACCCATAGTGACATTCATCTCTGCAACGCCTGCAAAGTGGAATGTATTCAAGGTCATCTGAGTTCCAGGCTCTCCAATACTCTCTGCAGCTATTATGCCAACACACTCGCCAGGCTCAACAGTAGCATCTTCATACTCCTCAAATGTTCTTTCCATGGCCTTCTTTATCTTGGCATCATTCGTGCCTTTAGGAATATTTTCCTTAAGCTCTTCAATAATCTTTTTCGGTAGTTTTGATGAGTATTGTTCAAATATTGACATATTACACACCTACTGTTTTTAGTATTCTTCTGACATTTACAATGCCGCCTTCTGATTTTGAGACATCTATCCTGTCCTCGCCATATTCAAATTGTACTATCTTGCCAGAAGCATCTCTTACAGTATGGTCATATTCCACCTTGAGATCTTGCAATGCATTTGCCAGTCTTCTATAAAGATATCCTGATTTTGGCGTTCTTAGCGCAGTATCCATCAGCGAATCTCTGCCTGTGATAGACCCAAAGAAAAATTCATGCGGCGATAATCCGTTCTTGAAGCCGCTCTTGATAAACCCATGCGCGTCTGAGCTTAAGTCCCCTCTCTTGAAACAAGATAATGTTCTTCCTCTATAACCCTTTTCAATTCTCTTGCCCCTCATAGCTTGCTGGCCAACACATGCAGCCATCTGAGCTAAATTAAGGAGATTTCCTCTAGCGCCAGAATCCGCCATTATCTTTGTAGGAGAATTTTGAGAGGAATGTTTTGAAACTAACTGGCCAGTCACATTTCTTGCCCTATTTAACACTTCCAATATCTTTAGCTCTACTGTCTCGCTAAGTGTTTTTCCTGGGAATGTTTCCATTTTATTATTGTAGTAAAGATTAATAAGCTCACTAACCTCCTTTTCTGCTTCTGTCATAACTTCCTTAATATTCAATTTTGCCTCTTCTGGCAGGTCTGTATCTGAAATGGCAGTTGAAAATCCTATTCTAAGTAGATATTCTATCCCTAGCCTGAATAGTTTGCCCAGCAGGTCAATCGTGAATGCTTTGCCATATTTCTTGTGGATATTCCTAAGCAGCAAACCAGAGCCTTCTCCTAGATTATTCCTGTCCATTACACCAGAAATAAGAATTCCGTCTTTTATTACTACATATGCATCTCTTTCAGTGTTTGCTTTTTTGTCGAGATTAGAGTCATAATGCCTTGACCTTCCAGTGAAATTGAAATCATCAGGTATTAAAACAGAAAATAACTCTTTGCCTTTAATTTTTTCCTTTCTTGGAAGTTTGGATAAATCAGTAACTCCGATAGCAGTTAAGATATCTATCGCTCCTTCTTTCTTTAGCTCAGTCTTATCTTTGGTTAGTAAATAGTTTCCAGAGATCGCATCCTGAACACAGCCAATTATGCTTAAGCCGTATCTTGGGCTGATCAGCTGTGTTTGGACTTCCATCAAAATCTCAGCTTCTGCCCTTGCCTCTTCTGTCTGAGGAATATGCAAATTCATCTCATCTCCATCAAAATCTGCGTTATAAGGATGGCATACTGCAGGATTAAGCCTTAATGTCTTGCCAGGCAATACTCTTACTCTATGGCACATCATTGACATCCTGTGCAGGCTTGGCTGCCTGTTAAATATAGCGAGGTCTCCATCCATCAAATGCCTCTCGACAATATATCCTGGCTGGATCTCTTCATAGCTTGCTTCTTTTGTCTCTTCAGTTATCTTTTTCTTTTTCCCATCTGGCCTTATGATATAATTTGCTCCAGGATATTTGCCAGGGCCATTCTCAACAAATTTTTTAAGATAAGCAATATTCCATTCGTTTACTCTTTCAGGAACAGTTAATTTCAATGCTATTATTTGTGGCACGCCAACTTCATTTAAGTTAAGCATTGGGTCTGGGCTGATGACAGTCCTGGCGCAAAAGTTTGTCCTTTTTCCTGCTAAATTGTGCCTGATGCGGCCTTCCTTGCTTTTTATTCTCTCAGTTATTGTCTTCAATGGTTGTCCTGAGCGATGTCTTGCTGGTGGTAATTGGGCAACATTATTATCAAAGAAAGTTGTCACGTGGTATTGCAATAAATCCCATAAATCTTCAATAATTATCTCTGGCGCTCCTGCATTTATATTCTCAAATAATCTCTGGTTTATCCTTACAATATCCCCCAACTTATGCGTTAAATCATCCTCAGAGCGCTCACCGGATTCAAGAGTGATTGAAGGCCTCATCGTTACTGGAGGGATAGGCAATACGGTTAATACCATCCATTCCGGCCTTACAAATTTAGGATTTAAGCCAAAGATAATGCAATCATCATCCGTAACCTTTTCCAGCCTTGTTCTTATCTCTATTGGGCTGATTCTTTTTTCATTCTCTAAATAAGTTGTGGGCTTTTCTAAAGTTATCTTCTGCTGCCTTGCTTTGCAGTAGGGGCATTTGTTAATTGTTTTCAGGCCCGCAATAACATCCTTAACAGCTTTTCTTCTTTCTTCTGTGCCTTGCTCCTTCTCGATAATATCAAGCTGCTCTTTTGCCTTCTGTATTTTATTGTCTGGTATCAATACTCTTCCGCAATCTCTGCAAGTGGATTTTAAGAGATCCATTATGATATTGACAAATTTAACATGAATAACCGGCCTGGCTAGCTCAATATATCCAAAATGCCCAATGCATTCCTTGAGCTTAGAGCCGCAGGTTTTGCATTTCAGCCCAGGATCAATCACTCCCAGCCTTATGTCCATCAAGCCGCCGTCAACAGGATAGCCTTCTTTATCATAAAGCTCAGGAGTCACAACTTTTGCAGAAGCCATCTTCTTGATAATCTTCGGAGAGAAAACAGAAAAAACAAGGCCACTTACTTGCTTGTAGATATATCTCTCCTGAAATTCAATTCTAGGCTTTTCTTCTTTAGCTGGCTTCTCTTCTGCCTTTGCCGCTTCAGCTTTTTTAGCTTCTTTTTCTTCAGTCATTTTTATTAATACTATTAATATTTACTCTCCAAGGTTAATTTTGGATAGATGCATAATGATTTGAACTCATCGAGTATTAATTTGAATGCATAGCTGATCTCAACATCGGTTATCTCAACACCTTCTCCGCAGATTGGGCAATAGCTTCTCTCCTTGAACTCATCTCTTATAGCAACAATTCCGCAGTTTTCACAAACAGGCACAACAGTCTTGTCCGAATCAAACCTCTCCTTTAGCAATAATGCAGCGCCATGAGCAACAAAAGTGTCTTTTTCCATCTCTCCTAACCTTAAGCCCCCTTCTTTTGCCCTGCCTTCAGTTGGCTGTCTTGTCAATAGCTGTATTGGGCCTCTTGCCCTCGAATGTATTTTATTTGCGACCATATGCTTTAGCTTCAAATAGTACATATTCCCTACATATATCTTTGATTCAAACTGCTCACCAGTCTGGCCGTTGTAGAATGTTTCTGTTCCATTCTCTTTAAAGCCTAAGCTTAATAACTCTTTTCTTAATCTTTCTTCTGGCTCTGCATCAAATGTTGTGCCATTGATATATCTTGAATTCAACGCGCCAACCTTGCCAGCAACCAACTCAATTAAATGGCTTATTGTCATTCTTGAGGGTATTCCATGGGATGAAAAGATAAGATCCGGTACAATTCCAGAAGAGCTGAATGGCATATCAGCTTCAGGTACAATCAGCCCGACAACTCCTTTTTGGCCATGCCTGCTGGTAAATTTATCTCCAATCTCAGGGATCCTTTCATCCCTTATCCTTACCTGAACTAATTTATTTCCTTCTTCATTTTCAGTTACCATAACAAAATCAATAACGCCTTCCTCGCCATGTTTCAAAGAAACAGAGCTTTCTCTTCTGCTTGATGAAGCTAAACTGTATTCTTCAAGGCTGGATAAGAATCTTGGAGGAGAAGTTTTGCCAATGATCACATCTTCTTCCTTAACTTTGGCTTCTGCATAAATCATGCCATCTTCTTCTAAAAATCTATAATCTTTCTCGCTTTTGTATCCTTTAACATCTTTGTCTGGAATGCTGATTTCATCAACTAAGCCGCCCGCATATCTTAACTCTTCTGCAACACTTGGCCTGTAATAACAGCTTCTTCCTAGGCCCCTGTCAATTGAGCCTTTATTCAATATGATAGCATCTTCCATATTATATCCTTTGTAGCTCATTATTGCCACAACAATATTCTGGCCAGCAGGATGGTTCTCATAGCCAGATATATCATGCATTATTGATTGCACAATTGGAACTTGCGGTTCATAAAGCAAATTCACATCCATATCCATTCTTACTGAATAATTAGAAACATAAAACCCAAGTGCTTGCTTCTGGTTTTTAGATCCAGCATTAAGCCTTGTGCTCTGGTTGAAATTAGCATATGGGACTAAGCTGGTTGCCAATCCGAACATTGCTAATGGCGTTAATTCAAGATGCGTATGCTCTTTAGTAAGGTCCTTCTCAAAGAACGCAACAAACAAATTCTCTTCTTCTGCAGCATCAATATACTCTATCACTCCTTGCTTGATTAAATCAGACCACGATATCTCGTTCTTCTCAAGTTGCTTGATATGTTTTTCTGTAAGCAAAGGCTGGCCGTCCTTTACTATTATTAATGGCCTCCTTGCCCTGCCTTTTGAGTTCTCAATGTAAATCTCATTAGATTTATCATCATAATACACATTGATGTTATTTGTAAGATTCCCTGCTCTTCTGTCCTCAACAATTTTTTTCATGAAATTTTCATGATCTTCTACTGTTCCGACAAACCTGCTATTTAGGTAAACATCAGTTGCCATTTTAGATTATTGTCTTTAGACCTCTGCTTTTTAATATTTTTAGTGTTTCCTCTTCTGAACCTTCATTTGATATAGAGCACAATAATGCGAGATTTTTTCTTAAGCCGATATTGGTTCCCTCTGGCGTTTCAATTGGGCATAGCCTTCCAAGATGAGTTGCATGAAGTTCTCTAGCCTCAAAGTTCTCCTGTGAAGCGGATAATGGGCTGACTACCCTTTGTAAATGGGATAATGTTTCAAGATAATTTAGGCGCTGAATTCTTTGGCTTATTCCTTTCCTTCCTCCCACCCAAGCTCCAGTAGCCATTGAAGAATATATTCTTGATGTAAGCAGCTTGTCTCTGATAATGACTTTTATTGAAGGGAATTTCCCTCTTTTGACAATCCTTTGGAAATTATATAATAAGTCGCTAATCAAGACTTTTAGATTGACTCTTAATAAATCTGCCAGAAGGTCTCCGCTCAATTTTAGCCTCTTGTTCATATAATGGTCTTTGTCATCCAGCTCAAGCTCACCATTGGAAACCTTGATGTATTTCTTTAGCATTTTGCATAAGTTATAAGCCTTGAAAATTCTATCCTTAGCTTCAATTCCAAGATGGGGCAACAGGTATTTGTCAAGGATTTCCCTCATTCGCTCAGTCCTGACTTCTTTTGACTGGGTTATGCCAATCTTTTTAGCAATATAGTCAAGTGCTTCATCCTGTGATTTAATCTCAACAGAGCCCATCAGGTTGATAATCATCTCATCATAAGTTCTGTCTATTGAAACCGCCCTTATTATCTCTTCATCTTTCAGTAAGCCAAGGGCTTTTATTATCACCACTATAGGGATTCTTTTCACTCTTGTGAATGTCAAATAGAAAATGCCATCCTTCATCCTCTCAAGGGTATGCGGAATTTTGAAAGATCCCCTCTCAGAAAATAGTTTTGCTTTATACTCTCCTACACCTGATTTGTCAATCAATAGCTTGTTCGCTGCCAAATCCTCGATGCTGATTATTACCTTCTCTGTGCCGTTGATTATGAAGTAGCCGCCAGGATCATCAGGATCTTCTCCTTTTTGGATAATCTCCTCCCTGGTTAATTTGTTAAGATGGCAATACTTGCTCTTTAGCATAATTGGCAAATTTGCGATCTGTGTTGTGAATGATTCGCGCTGGACATCATTTATATGGGCGCTAACTTCAATAAATGTAGGAGCAGCATAAGTTATCTTCCTTAATCTGGCTTCAATGGGGAATATCTTCCTTTTGCTTCCGTCTGCTTCAGTGATCTCTGGCTTAGTGACCCAAATTTTATCAAACCTTATCTTGAAATCATCAACATTATGCGGAATTATTGTAGGAATTATCTCTTTGTTTTCTTCAACAATTGCCTGAAGCTCCTTTTCCATGAAATTGTTGAAGCTCTCAATATTAGCCTGAACAAAACTTTGTTCTTCAAAATATTTTTTAATTAGAGTTTTGGAGTATTTATACATTTACTACGCACCTATAGAATAATGCTTCATCAGCTGTTGGGCTTTTTCTGATTATCTTGATAACATCACCTGGCTTGGCATCCAGCTGCGAAATAGCTTGGTCACTCTTTTTTATTTTAGGTAGTTCGTTGATAGTGATATTATACTTTTTCAGCAGCTCTTCCTTTTCTTTTGCGCTGCACTTTACATGCTTTGGCACCAAAACATGCTCTTTTATGAATATTTTTTTCTTCATGTTAAAAAGCGGGCCGGACGAGACTTTCGAGCTTTTTTTTCGAACTCGCGACCACCTGATTAAAAGTTTCACCGCAATACTAATGCCCAGGTGCTCTATTACCCACTTGGTAAGTACCAGGCTGAGCTACCGGCCCATATTGGCCGAAGATTCGGCCAATTTACGCCCTGGCCGGGATTTCCAAGCCCAAAATAGACGTTTTTGAACCCGGGTCGAAGCCTTTTTGCTGTTTTTTTATTTAAAATCATCGACAGGGCTTCATGATAAACCAACTACACTACCAGGGCATTTTTCGATGATTTATGCCATAGCAATCCCCCTATAGTTCTAAAAAGTACTATGTGATAGTTTTTCAGCTACAGAAGGATTGTTCACGCATTAAGGCAAGGTATGACCACCTCTTTATAAATTTTACTATTTTTATTTTAAAATCGAAAGATTTATAAACAAGCGTTGTTAGTAATTGCCCACAAAGACTAAGGGGACATTTTCTAATGGCAAGGAATATAACTATAATACCCAAAGCACCAGTCGCAAGGATTCTTCTTAAGTCCGGTGCTAAAAGGGTCTCTCAGGGAGCTGTTGATGCATTTGCAGAAGCCATTAGGGAGCTTACAGAAAGAATCGCAATACAGTCGTCAAGAATTGCAAAGCACTCCGGCAGAAAAACCGTCTTGGAAGAAGACATAAAGTTAGCTGCTAAATAATCAACTGTTAACTAGCTATTAATGAGTTCTCGTATACAAAGTATTGTTCGCTTAGAAAATTAGTTGGTGATAATTTATTATTTTAAAATGTCAGAAATTTTCCACCAGTTTTTAACTGGTGGCTGAAATCCAATCTTCTTTTTGACATGTCAGAAATCGCTAATGCGCACGCTCAAGGGGTTTTAAC
>CAZKBD010000070.1:0-9926 GCA_964550945.1 uncultured Methanosarcinales archaeon | reverse complement strand
TAGCTGTTGATGGAGATGTTAATGCAACAAATTTCTATGGCGATGGCTCTGGATTAAGCGGAATATTAACTTCAACAGCATTAAACGAGATAAACATTGGATTAGCACAAAACATAACTAATACAAGAACTTCAATAGATAACAACATCACCAAAGTAAGGGCAGAGATAAGCTCTAACTCAACTAACATTAGAAGCTCAATCAACTTAAACAGAACTAACCTCTTAACAAACATCTCTACTTTAAACACAACATTAGGAAAGAAAGTTGACAGAGGAGAAACTGGATATACTTTAGCATGGGCTTCAGGCAATAATATCTTATATAACTCTTCTATAAATACAAAGGTAGGAATAGGCACAACTAACCCCTTAGTCAAGCTCCACATTCAAGGCAATGGCTCTCTACTAAACATAACAAACGCTTCCAACACTTTCCTGTTTGTTAATTCTTCTGGAAAAGTAGGGATTGGAACATCACGCCCATCTACTCAACTAGATATTTCTGATGAGACTGGAATAGCTGCAATAAGAGGGCTTACTATTTCAGAACATTTTAGTACAGCAGTTGGAGGAATAATTAAATTTGATAAGGGCAGAGGAACAAAAAATGCCCCAACTGCAGTAAATGATGCAGATAAAATAGGGGGAATATTTGCAAGAGGATATAACGGATCTGAATATTTTCATGGTGCTAACATCGGATTTATAGTAAATGGTGACCTTACACAAGGCTATGTTCCTACTGACATTGTTTTTTCAACAAAGGCAACTGATAATGGTGCTGACTCTGTAGCTGTTGGCGAAAGGATGAGAATAACATCTACAGGTAATGTAGGAATAGGAACTACCTCGCCAGCACAAGCGCTTACTGTTGTCGGACAGATAAATGTAACAAGCTTAGCAGCTGCATCTGCTACTGACTTATGCATTAATGGGGGAGTATTGTCAAGCTGCTCATCTTCAAAGGCTTTTAAGGAAAATATACAAAATATTACAATTAATGCTGCCCTTTGGGAAAACTATTTAAAGCTAAACCCGGTTATCTATAACTTTAAGGGTGACAGCAAAGAAAGGATTGGATTAATTGCAGAAGATGTGCAGCCATTATTGCCTAAGGTTGTCTATGATATCAAGGTTCCTATATATGGCGAAGTTAATGAGACAAGCATAATAATGGATGGAGAAGGCAATTACATTGAGGTTAATTCAACCAAACAGGCAATAATAGATGAAAAGGCATATCCTTCAGTAGATTATGATGATGTTGCTGCTGCTAACATCCTGTTTATCCAAGATTTGAAAACAGAAGTTGAAGATTTAAAGACAGAGCTTGAAACAATTAAAACAGAGAGCTGCAGTAGGGATAATACATATAGCTGGTGTGTTAAATAGAAAATCTAGGGAGCAAATGCAACAGCTATGCTTTTGTCTATTATCCAGACATCGAGATTAAAGAAGGAGAACATTTTTCAAGGATTGCAGGGAATCCTAAGAGTCCGTAAGGATGCTGAATAATAACGAATACATCAGAAGTGTAAACCAATTACGGAATTATACCCAACTTATCTTTAATCAAAAACTATATAAACTATCTATGCTTATTTTTTCTGGGGGAAATGAAACAAAGAAGAATCTACGCACTAAAGGACTATCCGCCTGAAGTAAATGCAGTTACATTTGCCAAATGCTCCAGAAGCCCGGAGCCGTTTGATAAGATAGCTGCAGAGCTTAATGAAGACAAAAGCAGAAAATTCCATGAAAAATGGGTTGTTGGCTATGGCCACAGCTCTGTTGCAGAGCACGCCGTGATTTCTTTGGCAATAGAAAATGTTTCCATCCTGGCTACAAAAGTGATAGAAGATAACCGTTTAGCATCTTTCACAGAAAAATCCTCTCGATACCAGCTATTTGATAATGATTGTTATTATACCCCTAAAATAGATGAGCAAGAGCTATACCTTAAAACATGCGATTTTCTATTTGAAAAATACAAAGAGGTATACGAAACATTATTGCTTTTTTTCAAAAAAAAATACCCTGGATTAACTGAAGTTGAGATAAAAAACAAAGCTCTCGATGTCTCAAGGTATATTCTCCCTGTTTCCACCCAGACAAATTTGGGCATGACCATAAATGCAAGAGCATTAGAGCACGCTATCATAAAGATGCTCTCTAACCAATTAAAAGAAATAAATGAAATTGGAGAAGAGATCAAAAAAGCAGCTTTAGAAATCACTCCCACTCTGATAAAATACGCTAAGCCAAATGAATATCTGATCGAAACAGAAAAAGCCATGGCAAGATTTGCAGCAAGTAAATTGCCCAATAATGCAGACAAGGATGTGATCTTAGTTGATTATGATGAAAACGCTGAAGAAAAGCTGGCAATAGCATTGCAATACCGATTTTCTAATCTGCCTTACAGCCAAATAAAACTAAACAAAGAAATAATTGAAGGATCATTGAAAAGATTAGGCAGCTTTGATATCCCTTTTAGAGAGTTAGAGCATATCTATTACACTTTTGATGTTCTTATGGACTATGGTGCTTTTAGGGATGTCCAGAGGCACAGGATGTGCACCCAGACAAATCAGGAATTTAATGTTGAAAAGGGGTTTAGCATTCCGAATGAAATAAAAGAATCTGGCCTTTTGGATAATTTCAAGGAATGCATGTCAAGAGCAAAACAAGCTTATGAAAAAATTAGGCTAAAAAACCCAAAAGAAGCCCAGTATATTATCCCAATGGCTTACAAAAAAAGATTCCTGATAACAATGAACTTGAGAGAATTATTCCATTTCATCAAGCTGAGGAGCAGCAAGCAAGGCCATGAGAGTTACAGAAAAATAGCGCAGCAGATGTATCTAATCATAAAAGAAAAACATCCTTTGCTTGCTAAACACATTCAAGTAGATTTAAGCTAGTTTATTCTTTGGTCTTTAGCCAAACCCATTTATTCTTTTTGTCCTTGGATGTTTTAATCTTGTTAAAAACGCCTTTTATATTCTTCTCTATATGGGTTTCGTAATATGCTACAAAATATGCGATGAGGTTAGAGAGCGCATAAAGAAGTATGGCCACTCCAACAAGCAGATAAGCAACACTAAACAAAACAGAAAACCAGTTAGTGGGGTGTAAATTGCTAAACCCTCTGCTAGTTAGCGATATCACTGAAAAATACAAAGAGTCCTTAAAGCTCCAATTTTCTGAAAAATGATATGTAACCGTGCCAATAAATAGAAGTATCCCGACAACACTTAGGATAAAAATCAGCCTTACAATAAGCCTGTTCCTGTGCTCTCTTGGTGTTAAGTACATGCCATTGTTTTGCTTATATCAAGTATTTAAATCTATTTCCTCATCATAACCTTGGCAACATCAATCATCCTGTTAGAATATCCCCATTCATTGTCATACCATCCAACCACAACAATAATCTCGTCATCAATGCACCTGGTTAACTGAGAGTCAAATATGCAGGAATGAGGGTTTCCTAAAATGTCAGTTGAAACTAGGGCTTCTTCACTATACTCTAAAATGCCTTTCATGTGGTATTGTGAAACATTTTTAAAAAGCCAGTTTATATGCTCTACTGGTGTTCCTTTTTTTCCAATCTCAGCAACAAAATGCACTAATGAGCCGCATGGTGTTGGCACTCTAATTGCTGATCCAATACACCTTCCTTTTAGCTCAGGTATAACTTCATAAACAGCCTTTGCTGCCCCTGTTGATGTTGGGACAATATTCAATGCAGCTGCTTTTGCTCTTCTTAAATCAGGATGAGGAGAATCCAACACTTCCTGATCATTAGTGTAAGCATGGATAGTTGTCATAACCCCGCTAATAATGCCATAATTGTCGTTGATAACCTTCGCCAGCGGAGCAAAGCAATTTGTTGTGCATGAAGCGCAAGAAACAAGGGTTTCTCCATTATAGGTATGCTCATTTATGCTCATAACAATAGTTTTTACTGATCCTTCAACCTTTGGTGGCGCGCTCAGAAGGACTTTCTTAGCCCCGGCAGTAAGGTGTTTTGACATGAGCTCAGGCGTTGTAAACAAGCCAGTGCATTCCATAACTACATCTATCTCTAAATCTTTCCATGGTAGATTCTCAGGATTCCTCTCAGCAAATATCCTGATGCCGTTTCCATTAACTTCAATTGATTTCTCCTTTGCCTGTATAGTTCCTTGGAAAGGCCCATGGACAGAATCAAACCTTAATAAATGAGCTAGAGTTCCAGCACTTGACAGGTCATTAATAGCAACAAATTCAATTTCTGGATCATTTATCCCTGCTCTTAGAATTAGCCTTCCAATTCTGCCAAAACCATTAATTGCGACTCTCATAATCTATACCTCTTTTTTTATTTGAATATAGTTTTTATGTATTTCGCAGTAAAGCCTGCGAAAAAAGACCATATAAAATTACTGGCCAATAATGCAACCATAATGCCATTTACAGCTGAAATAGGCATATTGGCTAAGTAAACATCAGTCAACCATAACCAAGGCAGCTGGATTAAATAAGCAAGCAAAGCTGCAATCACAACATGGAAATTGTACTTCAAAAAAAGTCCAGTAAAACCACCAAGGATCATATTGCCAATAAGGATATAAGGATTATGCAGAGCCACTGCTGTGAATATTGAGCCACAAGCTCCAGAGATCATTCCTCCAAGCGGCCCGTATATAATAGCTGCCAAAAATATTAAAAACTGAAAATAATGAACCCTAACACCGAAAATATTGCTTTGGAATAATCCCAGCACATTTGGGAATACTGCCAATAAGGCTAACAAACTAACTGTTTTCCAGTTCCACTCAATATCAAAACTAAAGATATCCCTATAATACCCCATGGCTTTTCTGAAGCCTTAACTTATTTAAATAGTTTGCGTTGTGCTTAGAAACCGAAAGCTTTAAATATACCTACTAGAGAGTAGTTATATGATGAGGTATGATAAAACATAGCCTAGCAATATTGAAAGGATTGCAATATCCCACCGGGCTAGTTGCATCCTCGAGAATGACTGTTAAGACTGGATATAACCTAGCTTGGATGAGGGATAATATATACGCCTCTCTTGGATTTGAAGCTACAAAAAACTATAAACGGCTCAGGCAGGTATATCATGCATTACTTGATGTTCTTTTGAAGCACGAATATAAGATAGATATAGCTATTAAGCAAAAGCCCTTATACCACTATGAGTACATTCATGCTCGTTATAATCCTCTGACTATGGAGGAGATTCATGAAGAATGGGGCAACAAGCAAAACGATGCAATTGGAGCGTTGCTTTTTAAGATAGGAGACTTAGAAACCAAAGGCATCAAACTAATAAGGAATGGTAATGATTTAAGGATTGTCCAGAAACTGGTCAGCTACTTAGCCAGCATTGAATACTGGCAGGATAAGGATAATGGAATATGGGAGGAATATGAAGAACTGCATGCTTCTTCTGTTGGAGCCTGTGTTGCCGGGTTAAAAAAGATAAGCAAACTAGTAGATGTTCCAAAAGATTTAATAAAGAAGGGAGAAAAAACTTTAAAGCAATTGCTTCCAAGAGAATCAAAAACAAAACATGTGGATCTGGCGTTATTATCGCTTATATACCCTTATGAGATTGCCAACAAGCAACAGTCAAAAACAATCTTGAAAAATGTTGAAGGCTGCCTGGTAAAACAAAGGGGGGTCATTCGCTATATTGGCGATAGGTATTATCACACCAATAGAGAAGCCGAGTGGCCTATGGGTTTTTCTTGGCTTGCAATTATCTACAAAAAATTAAATAGGCCAGATAAATACGCCTACTATATGCGAAAAACACTATCTGTTATGAACAAGAGAGGAGAAATTCCTGAGTTGTACCTTACAGACAAAGGGCATCATAATGAAAATTCTCCTTTAGCGTGGAGCCAAGCTTTATTTATAATTGGGCAGAAAGAAGTTTTTAAATAGAATTCTCTAAACTGACAACAGAAAGATTTTTAAATAAATACCTCCCTTGAATTTAAATAAACCAGGGCATTAATGTGATTGAAGAAAAAAAAGAGGTGAAGAGAGATAATCTTCTTAATATTCTGAAAAATATTCAAAGAACGTATGGTTGCCTGCCTGAAAAGAAGATAACCGAGCTTTCCAAAAAAATAAATGTTCCGCTGGTAGAGATTTATTCTGCTGCAACATTCTATTCAATGCTAAGTGAAAAGAAAAAAGGCAAGAATGTTGTTAGAATATGCAACAGCCCTTCTTGTTATCTAAATGGTTCTCTGAATATCCTAAACGAGGCAAAGAAGATTTTAGGCATTGATATCGGTCAGACAACTAAAAATGGTAAGTTCACTCTTGAGTTGACGTCATGCATCGGCTGCTGTGATAAGGCTCCTGCCATTATGATCAATGAGGAGTTAATAGGAAATATTACAAAAGAAAATCTTAGAAAACTGCTAAAATGAGGCTCTTACAAAAATCAAATTTAGTAGGCTGGCGCAAAGCTCAGCAATGGAGCGCAGAAGGAGTTATAAACCACTTAAAAAATTTTAATCTGAGGGGCCGCGGAGGAGCTAATTTCGCAGCAGGATTGAAGTGGGAGTTGGCAAAAAATACTCAGTCAGATGAAAAATTTGTAATCTGCAATGCAGATGAAGGCGAACCGGGGACTTTTAAAGACAAATTTTTGTTAGAAAATAATCCTGAAACAGTAATTGAAGGCATACTAATAGCAGCCTGGGCTGTGGGAGCTAAGCAAGCATACATCTACCTAAGAGGGGAATACTCTTGCCTAAAAGGCCATTTGGAAAAAACAATTAAAGACATTCTTGAGAGAGCTGGCACAGGCATTAAGATAGATATTGTCGAAGGAGCAGGAGCGTATATTTGCGGTGATGAAACAGCCATTATATCTTCAATTGAAAACAAAAGAGGCTATCCTAGTTTTAAGCCGCCATACCCTCCACAAAAAGGCCTGTTTGGCAAACCCACTGTGATACACAATGTTGAAACATTGGCTAATGTCCCAATATCTATTGTCAATGAAACATTAGATAATGATTTACGCCTTTTTTCCATATCTGGCGATGTTTCCAAGCCAGGAGTTTATGAACTGAGGGTGGGCATAACTTTAGGAGAGATTGCCAAGCTTTCAAATGCAAAGAATCCCAAAGCAGTCTATTTTGGCGCTTCAGGCGGTTGCATACCTTACAGCTCAAATTTTATCATTAATCCGGAGAATGTTGCTAAAGAAGGAGCCATGCTAGGCTCGTGTTCACTGATTTTTGTTGGTAAAGGCAAGAGCATACTGGACCTGGCTATCAACATAGCTGAGTTCTTTAAGCATGAGTCATGTGGCAAATGCACCCCTTGCAGAGAAGGCAATATCCATCTCCTAAACCTATTATTAAAGGTCAAATCAGGAAAATCAAATGATTTGGCACTACTGGAGAAATTATCAACTGTAATTAGAGATACCTCTTTGTGCGGATTAGGGCAGAGTTGCGCAAATCATGTTTTTACTGAATTAAAACATTTCAAAAAAGAATTAAAATGAAACTGAAGATAAATGATCAGGAAGTTGAGGCAACAGAAGGGGAATACATTATTGATGTTGCTGAGAGAAATGGCATTGATATACCTCATTTTTGTTATAATCACAGGCTGGAAAGAATAGGCGCATGCCGCATATGTGTCGTGGAGATCCAGGGCATAGATAAATTACATGCTTCATGTTGCACGCCTGTTAGGGGAGGTATGGAGATTAGCACTCATACTCCCAGAGTCCTTGAAGCAAGAAGGATGAATATGCAGCTGTTGCTGGCAAACCACAGCCTTAATTGCACAACCTGCAAGGAAAACTTATTGTGCAAGGTGCAAAAATATGCCTCTGAATTAATGATAGAAGATACAATATTTGAGGGATTAATTAGAAAAGACGAAATAGACAACTCAAGCGTTTCGATAAGAAGAGACAACAATAAATGCATCCTATGCGAGCAATGTGTAAGGGTCTGCAATGATATCCAGACTGTATATGCAATTGGTTTGACAAAGCGTGGCGTCAATACAAGGGTAAGCCCGGCTTTTGGCCATACCATGAAAGAAAGCTCTTGCATTAACTGCGGCCAATGTGTTGTTGCCTGTCCATCCGGAGCTTTGACAGAAAGAAGCAGCATCCAGGAAGTAATTGATGCGCTGAATTCAAACAAATATCTGATTGCGCAAACTGCCCCTTCAATAAGGGCAACCATTGGTGAATTATTTGGTTTCCCGGCAGGCACACCAGTTACTGGAAAGATGGTAACAGCATTGAAACAAATAGGCTTTGATAATGTCTTTGACACTAACTTTGGAGCAGATATCTGCATAGTTGAAGAAGCCACTGAATTTGTGAAGAGGCTAAAAGAAAAACAGGTATTGCCTATGATCACAACTTGCTGCCCTGCATGGATAAAATTTGGTGAGCAGTTTTATTATGAGGAAATAAATAAGCACATGTCCACATGCAGAAGTCCTCAGGCTATTTTGGCTTCTCTCATAAAAACATATTATGCGAAGAAAATCAATAAGGATCCAAAAGACATTATTTTAGTGGATATCATGCCCTGTACTGCAAAAAAATACGAAATCTTGCGGCCTGAATTTAACGGGGAAGCTGATTATGTGCTTACCACAGTTGAGTTAGCTAAACTATTGAAAGAATTGAATGTTGATTTCAAAAATCTGCCAGATTCAGACTTTGACGACCCTCTTGGGTTTAGTACAGGAGCAGGCGACATATTTGGCCATACCGGTGGAGTGATGGAAGCTGCCTTAAGGACAGCAGCAGACTGGCTTACAGGAAAAGACTTGCAGCAAATCGACTATAATGGCATAAGGGGCATGCAGGAAATAAAAGAAGCAGAGGTTGATATAGCTGGTCAAAAAATTAGGATATGTGTCGTGCATACAATGGGAGCTGCAAGAAAATTACTGGAGCAAATAAAAGCAGGAAAAAGCCCATATCATTTTATTGAGATAATGGCTTGCTATGGCGGCTGCATTGGTGGCGGTGGCCAGCCTCCTCCGCATAATAAAGAGACTTTAGCAAAGAGAACACAAGCGCTTATACAGGTAGATGAAGGAAAACAAATAAGGAAATCTCACAAAAACCCAACAGCACTAAAATTGTATAGGGAATATCTGGGAGAGCCAGGATCAGAGAAAGCGCATAAATTATTGCATACAAAATACTATAAAAAAGGGTATATTGGATAATTCTATCAGAAAATGACATCAACATTCTGCCCTCTTCTCCCTAATACAATACCATTTGATCAAACTCATTAAGCCAAATCGTATTGGCAATACCTCTATGGGCATTATACGGGATTAGTGTTATGACAGTTAAGATAATTGAGAAAAAATAGGCTCAGCTCCATCTAAAATCAGTTTATCAATGGCAATTTTTATTGCATCTTCATTATCTGGCAGGCAAAATATAATCTTCCCTCTTGCAATGCCTGCTAAAGACATGAAAGACAAAGCATTTGCTTTAATCTTATCATAACAAAGTTGTTTTAATAAGCTATCAATATTGATCTCCTTTTCAAGTAAGGGCTTTACAAGCTCAATTGCAATGCTGTCCTGCTTGAAATCAGCCCCACCTATAGTGATAATCACATTCACTCTGTTATCCCTTAATAAGTTGTGTATTGCATAACTGATCTCAGTTTTATTATTCTTTATTTTTGCATTAAAGATAATGTTCTTGATCATCTTTTCAGCTATCCTGCAGCTATTCTCAATATTCACCAATGCAAAATTCAGAGCTTTCATGTCAATAGCCATATATCTACTTATATAAAAACCTTTTTTATCTTCGCAACAAAAAACCCCTCTGTATCATTATCCTGAGGCCATATCCTTAAGCAATTTTCAATCTCT
>CAZKBD010000069.1:0-9927 GCA_964550945.1 uncultured Methanosarcinales archaeon | reverse complement strand
AAGGTATGTCGGACAGCTACGCTTTAAGGGATAAGTGCTGAAAGCATCTAAGCACGAAACCTGCCTTGAAAAAGAAACATCATAGAACTCCCCAAAAACAGGGGTTTAATGGAATCGGTGTGTAAGCATGAAGCTTCGGCGACATGTTCAGCATGCGATCTCCAATCGTTCATAACTTGTCTATGTTGGTCTTTCATATTATTTTTTCTTTTTTTTCTTTGATTGACTAAAGAATTAGTGTTAACTATATTCTTCCATTAACAATCACATAGCGATAGCTCTGGCCAGATTCTGAACCCAGCATAAATTATTTAAGGTGAACACAATTCTCTAGCCCCATGTCCAGAATGTACAAGAACATGGAGGTTTACCAGCTAGGCTATGCTTTTGCCCTTGACATTCACAGGATATTGGATAAGTTTCCTAAAAAGGAAGAAGCTAACATTTCTTCCCAAATGAGAAGAGCAGCAACTTCAATTCCGCTTAATATCGCAGAAGGGAGTGTAAAGAAGTCTCCCCGCGAATTTCTGAACTTTTTAAGTTATGCTTATGGCTCTGCAAAAGAACTTGATGTGCTGATTAGCATGTCAAAAGACTTAGGTTATATAACCAAAAGGGAGTACTCAAATTTGTTTGCAAAATTAGATAAGATAATGGCTAAACTTTTTGGATTCATGAACAACATTGAATCAAGGTTTGAGAATAAAAAAAGGTTCTTTGTCAAATTTGATAGCCGAAGGTAATCTGATTCTAATTCTTAGGTTATAAATTGGTAATGGCTCTGCTTTGCAGGATAAATATTTCTTTATTCTTGACAGCAAACTCTACGTCTTGTGGCTTTTTGTAAAGATTTTCTATCTTTATGCCTATCTTAGCAATTTCCTTTACAAGCTCTTCATCAATGTTATAATCATTTTTTTGGCTAACAATACTAAAATCATGCCTCACCAGAAAGTTGCTGGGGGTTATCCTACCTGACACTATATTATCTCCTGATCCATGTGCAGCTTCTATCAAGATATGCTTTTTGTTAACTGGATCTAAAGTGAATAGTATGCCGGAGATATCGGCGTCGATCATTTTTTGAATTATCACAGCCATCTTAACAATAGGGATACCCCTACGCCTCAAGTATATTTTTACCCTATCTGAATTTATAGAATCCCAGCATTTTTGAATAGATTCATACAATTGTTCCTTGGTGTTAATATTAAGAAAAGTGTCAAATTGGCCGGCAAAACTTAATTTTTCAGAGTCTTCACATGTTGCCGAACTCCTCACAGAGACAGCAGAATCCAATAGTTGAAATCTTCTATAAACCTCTTTTTTAATTTCATTAGGTATCTCACTAATAGCTGTTGAAATGCAAAAACCTTTGGGCACATTAAATCCGTTTTGGATTAAGAAACCTAGATTAGTGGCCTTACCTCCAAATTGATCGACTTCCCATCTATTAATCTCTCTCAGGTCTTTTATCATTTTATTCTTTTAATGATTCCATTGTCAGCATCTAGCTCTATTATCTCCCCCTCATTAAGCACCTCTGTAGCTATTTTTGTTCCAACCACGCATGGAATGCCTAACTCTCTGGAGATAATTGCAGCATGGCTAGCTATGCCTCCTTCATCAGTGATTATTCCTTTAACTTTATCAATAAGAACCATCATTGCAGGATTTGTCATACCAGTGACTAATATATGCTCTTTGGTCAATGAGTTTGCAATCTCTTGAAATACTGCAGGATTGTCGCTTTTTACTAATTTCACTTTACCTGTCACTTTGCCCTTATTTGCAACCCTCCCTGAAAAAGAAGTAATTGTTTTATCGGGCAAATTTATATCTAAAATCCATTTTTTAACGCCTAATGCTTTTTCACCTTCATAAATCATTATTTTCCAGTTTACATAATGCATAAGGTAATGCTCCTTACGTTTTCCAAGAGTCGTCTTTGACAAATTGATGTTATTATGCAAAAGAACATTAATATCCCTCCAAGTATAAAACATATAAATGTCTTTGATTGAACATTTAGCTATCTTAGCAATTTTTTCATACAGGGGCAGCATGTAATACGCTTCGCCATTCCAGCAGGCTTTCAGAAGCAACCTGACCAAAGACGCTTTACTGATAAACCATGAAAGTTGTTCTGCCTTAATCGAGTCCAGCTCATTAAGAATCTCACTTTGTCTTTTTTTTAGCTGTTCTCGTTTAGTATCTGACTCTGAGATTGTTTTTCTGATCTCGACAGTGGTTTTTTTTCCTTTTATGCGATTATACGCCCAGGTTAGTGCCTGTTCTTGTGAAAATGTATTGGGGAGCAGGATTGGATATTTCCTTGTGTGTTGGATAATTCTATCTTTATCAGGATTTTCAATCAATATTAACCAATCCCTAAGTTCTTCGTAAAGCAAATCAGGCTCAGCGCTTGTTGTCAGCAATATGAAAACTTCATCTGGATTATCAGGGAATTTGCTGCTTATGATTTGCTTGAGATGTTCTTCTGCTGCAAAGGTCATCTTGTCAGAAATCGTAATAAAATAGATCAGCGCGTCTTTCATGGCAGGCATATACTGGTCATATAAGCTGGCTAATTCATATCTTTGTACATGATTGTCTAGTTTACCTAAAACCTGGTTTGCTGTCTTCCAATAATTATCCGCCTTTTTTTGGCATTCATCTAATAGTTTCTTTGCTATTTTTGGATCAAGAAGATTCTCACTTTCTTTGTGAAGTCTTTTTATATCGTCGTATGACCAATAGATGTTGCCATAACCTCGTTGCGCCGAGACAATAATCTCTCTTTGGCTGCAGCCGATGATGTCCTGGTTGTATAGGTGCCTCTCCATATGGATAAAATGTTTGTTTATTGGCTGTTCACCAGCTGCATGAAGGAAAAATCTTGTCATAAGATATCACTCTTTTGATCAAGCTGCCCTCAGTGCAGATCTAGTGCTGTCTCTGTATGCGCCTAATTGGATTGTATTAGAGCATGCTACATTAGGTCTACGAGCCACAGATAGCGCATAGTTATGGACCATAGTCGGTAGTTTTGCAGTTAATTGTGCTCTTATCTCTGTAAATGTCGCTTTGTAGGTCTGGTCTGAGCCTCCAAGCGCGTCTTCTATATCTATTATGTAGATAGTTGGATCGTCAACTCCTGATTTTTTACAGATCTCAATGATCTCGGTGGCATTGGATTTTTGTGATGCAATGTAGATTGTTGTTGCGCTGGCTTGAGTCTGCATCCTATTACCATAAAATCCAGGAAAGACTTCTGCTGGGACGTTCCCTTTGTAATAACAACCAAACAAGATACCATAAAGCCCCATCCCGTTTAGGACTATATCCCTTGTTCTTGCTTCATCAGTATGCATCGCCCTTATGCATATCCTATCAATCTTGTCAATAAGGCCTCTAAGTTTAGGGTTCGATTTGTATATACTGTTGATTTGGTCTTTATCATCTCCAGCTGAACTTAATTGTTCCAGGATATATTTCGCTTCTCCTAGTTCTTCAGCTGTTAAGATTTGCCTTACTGCGTTATTGTACTTTACTCCTTTTCTGATGATATTCGCCTTGAACGCTCCTGGCAGTTCTCTTGTTTTCACAGCATTCAATTTTGAACCGCTTGAAGTTATTGTGAAATAGGCGCTTATGCCATACTTAGCTAACAGATCATACAACATTACCTGTATTACTGGACTTCTTCCTCCGTTTGCATTACAAACTCCCTCTAGTTCTATCTCTCCCCTGTCAAAATATTTCGAGAAAATCCTTCCTATCTCCCTTCTCTCTGGGTCAGATAATGAGTCAGGATCTTGCGAAAGCATTTCTATTGCTCTCTCAAGTTCAGAAGATAAATCTCCGCTATCAGTTAATCTTTCAAGAGATTGTCTGCTCTGACTTGCGGGTTTTTTAGAATGCTGTTTTTCTGATCTTTTTGCTTCAGGTTTACTTGTTCGGTTTTCAGCTTCATCATTATCTAACTCTTGCTGAGAACCTTCACTACCTTGGTCTCCGTCTTCCTTGTCCCTAGTTGAGTCCTCATTTTCCTCTCCTTCTGAAGCTGATTCTTCTGACATTTGTTCACCTTATTTTTACATATCATACTATACACCAACGGATTTGATTGTCATAATTAAAATAAAAAAATAATTTTTAGTTCTAGCAACCCCTGCTTCTGTTTGCATAGTCAAGAACTATTCTAACCATTTCTGGAGATGCCTCTTTGAATAGCCTTACTGTCTGTTGCATCTCTTCAACTGTGGCTGCAACATTGTCTTTAATTGTTCCTAATGCCTGCCAGATTGAGCCTTCAGGAATTGCTTCTTCAACAAGGCGAGGCAATTCTGCAACTGCTACAATTTCAGGTGCGTTAACCATTTTTTCCAAGGGGTTTATTTCAACGCTAAATGTCTCAGGATGAGAAATAAATTGGTTTACTGGAGTTGCTTGGCCAGTTTGCGCTCCATCATAATATCTTTTCCTTACATCTTTTTCAAGAGCTTTTTCTGCTACTAATATGAGGGGATAACCCTTTGATGTGTCGAGTGGGTTATTAAAATTCACAGGAATCCATTGAGAGTCAATTCCTTCATTTGCAAGTGCAGTACACGCCCTTTCATAAGCTGTCCTGTGAACTTCAGCTCTTAATCCAACAAATGCTCTACGAGCTTCCACTTGCTTGTCAGCTGCTAATTGTCCAAACACAATCGGAAAATTATCTTTGTCTGCTTTGAAGAGTTCACTCACTTCAGTTACAATTTGAGCATCATAACCTCTAATATTCATCTTCCCTGCTGCGCCAAATATGTTTCCCATAGCCTTCAAGTCTGAGCCTTCCAATGCTCCTGCAAGCAGATAAGGCACTCTTGAGCCTGCTCTGTCCATAGAAAACCACTGTAGAGCTCCTGGATTTGAAGAAGCCATTCGTTTGAATGTTGTTGCATAAATTACATTGCTTCTTTGCACATTTCCTGCGCACATTACACAACTGTTGTATTCTTGATTTGTTTGGTCATTTGCCATAGTCTCACCTTTGTTTAATTAATTGATTAGTCTAAACCATCATCTCATTTGTCAAATAATTCAAACCAGTCATAGAGTTCTAACGACTTACGCTGGGTAAGCTCCAGATATTCGCCATAAATTTCAGTTTCGTTACTTTTTGTTGTTTTCATTTTATCACTCAATAATAACTACATCTAGTGGATTTGTCCTTATTAATAAAGGTTTGTCCTCCTTTAAAAAGACTACACCATAAAGTTTATATATCTCAACGTATTACTTCACTTATGGATCAAAAACTATTCCAGGAAATAGGCCTGGCAAACAGCGAAATAAATGTTTACACCACATTGCTTAAAACAGGCTCTATAAGAGTAGGAGAATTAATGAGAGAGCTTTCTCTCCATAGAAGCCGGGTATATGAAGCAATAAACAGACTGTCAGATAAGGGATTAGTTAGCTATGTGATCAAGAACAACATAAAATACTTTGAAGCGGCAGACCCTGATAACCTGATTGCATACATGGAAGAGCAAAAACAAAAACTAAATGAAAAAGAAGATTCGATCAAAAAGATCATTCCCGAGTTAAAAAAGCATATCTCTCCATTAAAGCCCCATGCAGAAGCGCATGTTTTACACGGAAAAGAAGGATTTAAGACAATGAGGAAAGATGTCCTAAAACAAGGCAAGGATCTTTATTTGCTTGGCGCTGTAGGCAAAGAAGATTCCGCTTTAAAATATTTTTTTCCTAACTTCACTAAACTAAGGGTAAAAGCCGGAATAAAACAAAGATTATTATTTGATTATGAAGTGAGGAATAAGCCAATAACAAAAATACCGCTACAAGAGTATAGGTTCCTGCCAAAAGAATACTCAAGCCCTACAGTGATCAACATATATGCAGACCGGGTTGTTAATGTGCTATGGAAAGGAGATAACCCCTTATGTTTCATGATAATAAACAAGGATATTGCAGATTCATACAGAAAATGGTTTGAATTATTGTGGAAGCATTCTAATTAATCCTAGGCGCTCTTTAGCAACCATTATAAACCAAATCAATATCTTATAAATAATGCCTAATTTTTGGAGAATGGTGAACAAGGTAATAATACAAGCAGATATACTTCTGATGACCTTAGATGCCCGGTTGGTAGATGAAACAAGAAACCAGGAGATCGAGGACAAAGTGAAGTATTTGAACAAGCCATTGATTTATGTGATTACCAAATGCGATTTAGCTGATAAGGCTGAAGTCGAAAAGCACAAAAAAGAGCTTGGTTTAGCAGTGTTTGTATCTGCAAAAGAGCATCATGGAATAAAGATGCTCAGAGAGAAGATACTGATAGAAGCAAAGAGGATAGGCAAAAAAGAAGTTAGAGTTGGAGTTCTCGGCTACCCTAATGTAGGCAAATCCTCACTTATAAACGCGATGAAAGGAAGAAAAGCAGCATCAACAAGCAGCTTAAGCGGCCATACAAGAGGGCTTCAAAACGTAAAAGCAGATAACCGCATAATGCTTATAGACACTCCAGGAGTGATACCCTATCAGGAAAAAGATTTTATGAAGCATGCTTTTATAGGAACAATTGATTTTGTAAAAACAAAAGAGCCAGACTTGGTTGTTATGGGGCTTATGGAGAGATTCCCTGGAAAGATCGAATCATTTTATGGTGTTAAGGAAAAAGAAGACAAGGAAGAGACTATCGAAGAGATTGCATTAAAAAGCAACACTCTCAAGAAAGGAGGCATTCCAGACACGATGAGGATGGCCAAAACAATACTAAAAGACTGGCAAAAAGGAGCTATAAAATAATGTATATCCCTAAAAGATACGGCGAATCTAAGATAGAGAGCTGCCCTTTCTGCGAAAAAAGGGCAATAGCAAGAAATCCGCAGGGAGTGCCTGTCTGCCTAACCCACAAAGATAAAGAGATTCTAGATATAAAATGTGCTTGCGGAGAATCATTAGAGGTTATGAGTGGAAAATGGGGGCCTTACTTTAGATGTTTAAGATGCGGAAATATCAATTTCAGAAAAGGCCTTGGAATGAGCAAGATTGACAAAGTTCCAATTAAGGTGCATGATCCAAAACAAGGAGTTATGCTGACTCCTGAGGATGTTGACATATATTTTAGTTGATATCAATTAAATGTTGAGGAATTGCTTATAATGGCTGTTCAGATCTGCAGCTTTTAAGAGATATTTCTTAGCCTCTTTTTTGTTCTTCATCAAAAGATATTGCATACCCAATTCGCAATAGAACTTCGCTTCTGGATAGTTTTTAATTTTCTTTTTTAATAATCTTAAATATAGTTTGTTTTTATTATTGGTATCCTTTTTACTTTTGGATAAAGGAAAGTGGTCAATAGTTATATCCAATGGCTGAATCCTGCCATTAATCCGCCTTATTGAATTAACCACCGTCTCATGGATAGGATATTCAAACCTTATTCTTTTATTATTTTTAAACAGCCGAGTTATTCTCCTGAAAGTGTATCCTTTGTATAGCCTATTTTTAATTTTTTTGAATTTAAATGGAAGTTCTTCTTTCACATATGTTCTTTGCAAGAAGGAATAGCCTGCAAGGTTATTTTTCTTATTGATTATTTTTTTAATTTTTATCAAATCTCTTTTGTTTATTGTCTCATCTGCATCTAAAACCAAAATCCATTCGTTAGTAGCCTTAGCAATAGAAAAATTTCTTGCTTTGCTGAAATCATCATCCCATCTGTAATCGTAAACCTTATTTGTAAATTTCTTCGCAATTTCCTTTGTCCTATCCTTGCTTCCTGTATCCACAACAATCATTTCATCAACAAAACCTTTTATGTTATTAAGAAATCCCCCTAAAACAGGCTGTTCGTCCTTCACAATCATGCACAAACTAATGCTGCTGCTCATTCTGCCCTTAAATCAAAACTTGTTACTGTTCTGATTTTAACATCAACAGTATCTCCAATCTTATAATTTCCTTTAACGACAACAGGCTTATATGCAAAATTTCTGCCTACAAAACTATCATCCTTCCCTTTTTCATCTATAATTATGCTTCCTTGCCAATTGATCCATCTCTCATTATTCATCCTGGAGATATTATTAAAAATATCAGCCAGCAGCTGTGACCTTCTTTTTGTCTCCCATCCCCCTATTTGATTTTCCATTTCAGCTGCCTCTGTTTTTGGCCTTGGCCAGAATCGGGATATGTTCAACACGTCTGGCTTAATCTCTCTGATTAGGTTTAAGCTATCCTTAAACTGCCCCTCAGACTCTGTTGGAAACCCACATATTATATCAGTTGAGACCGTTATATTGTCCAGCCTGCTTCTGAATTCATTGATTATTTTTCTAAAGTCTTCTACATTATACCTTCTTTTCATCAGCTTAAGGATCGCATTATTTCCAGATTGCACAGGTATGTGCAGAAATTTGAATATTTTTGGGTTTTTGTAAGCTTCAATAAGCTCATCTAAAAAGCCCATTGCGTGATTTGGATTCATCATCCCTATCCTTACAAAAAAATCTCCTTCAATGTTTACAACCTCTCTTAACAGCTCTGGCAGCGAGCTGTTGATGTCTTTTCCATAACAGCCAGTATCCTGTGCTGTCAGCCAAATCTCCTTGCAGCCATCTTCTATTGCCTTTTTTGCCTGTTTTATTATCTCTTGTCGGTCATAAGAAAACAGACTCCCTCTTGCTGATTTTACTTTGCAATAAGAGCAAGGCTCTCCCAAACAGCCAGCGCATATCGGTATGATCTCAACAAGATTATTCCTCCTGATCTTAGGGATATTGAGCCTCGGATTTCTCTCTTCAGCAATTAATGTGACAATATTATCGTTTATCGTCTCTTCAACAACCTCTACGATTCTGTTTATCTGATAAGGCCCAATCAGGGAATAACCCTCTAATTTTTCAGAGTCTGTTTGTGCGATACAGCCTGCAATTATTATTTTTTTATCAGGAAGTTTTTTTCTGATTTCTTCCAGCCTTTTAAAGAATTTATTCTCTGTAGGCCCTTTGACAGTGCAGCTATTGACAATAAGAACATCAGCATCCTCTATATTTTCCACTATCTCAAAATCCGCCTTTTTCAGCAGCCCTGCCATTAACTCGCTGTCTGACTGGTTTAATGAGCAGCCATAAGTTTCAATGTAGATTTTTGTCATTTAGTCTAAGAATTAAGTTTTAATTATAAATGTTACTTTTGAATCTGGGTTTAGCCAAGATGAACTGCTTACGAAATATTTTTATAGCCAGTTGTATTCACAACAATCAAAATGCTAAATTATTTTGGAAGAGTTACGTTTGGACGATTAAGCACTGCTGTTAGAAATGCTTTGGGTATTGCAGATGTTGTTGTGAATAGAAATGCTAGCCCAGATGCTGTTTCTTTGCTTGCAAATTTAGCTAGGGGGGGAGAGGACATTGGCCCTCGTATAAGTGATCCTTTTGCTGAAATGACTAACCCCGGTATAGAACTGCCAGATGAGGTCACAGATTGCATTAGTTATACTGCATGGACTGGATTAAGCGAAGTGCTCATGAAGGGTTACATTGAAACCCAGAAATGGCTAATGAGTCAAGAAGCTGGATATGACCTAGGCACACCTGAAACTGTAAGAAGGATGGTAGAGGAAAATCCTACAAATTCACGAGGAGTTGTTTATGTAATTCAATACAGAGTCAAACCTGAAGAAACAAGAGATTTTGAAAGATTACTAACAATAGGCTATTTATTGAGAACTAATTTTAATACCGACTTGCAGCCTTTGCCTGACCAACACGGAAGAGACCAATTAGAAGGCGAATTAAAAAGGTATTGGGCAAGAAAGAGCGGAATTGGCCAGCCAGAAGGGATTGTGATAACTCATGCAGTGATAGATGACTTTTGTAATACTTATGGATTAAACGGAGC
>CAZKBD010000068.1:0-10095 GCA_964550945.1 uncultured Methanosarcinales archaeon | reverse complement strand
AAATAGTTAGCGGGTTTTATTTCTTATGGAAAAAGGATTCTATACTTTATATACCGCCAGAAATTTGCAAAGCAAATTTCTCAGTTCATGCTCAAGAACCACCAACCAATCATTTAGGAAAGGACGCTAAGCGCGTCATTCCACCAACGGAAACTAACGTTTCCTAGTGCAGTAGATGACTATACCATCTATGCACCATCTGTGACGGGTGGTTCTTGACAGGCAAAAAAATTGAATTCATTCCGCTTTGGAAATGGCTATTAACTAACGCTTAACTCAAAGCCACAAACATCAATATCCTGCATTCTTCTTTATCGCAGAAGTCAAACGCTTTTCCTACGATTGAGCCGACTTTTGGCTCATTGTTTTTCATTGCATAGCCTGGATTTGAGCAAGGGGGCCTCTTCTAGTTCTAACAGAAAAGAAGTAGCATTAAGATTATGCTGGTATCTTAGTTATATGTTTTTTTGCTATTTGGCTCTTCAAACTAGCACTGAAGCGTGATGCTTTAAGGATTTCTACCCCTATAACTTCATTATCTTTATTCAATTCTATGTTAATACCCGGGGCTATCTCTTCAAAATCCGCTTCCTCTCCTTCTTTTAAGTAGATGAAAAGAGAGTCTGATTTTTTGTCGTAATTGTACCTATTCATTTTTTGTCCACCTCTGGCTCATTAGCCTATTTATTATTTTTTCTTCGCTTATTGGGTGTATCGTTACAATATCGATCCCCCCATCCCTTTCTTCATATGCTATCATCATATTTCTTAATTTATTATTATAATAAAGTTTTTTTGTGGCTATTAATGTTTTCTCGATATTATCAAAAAATTTTTGTTCAGGATCCATGTAAATCTTCTTTGGATATTCTTCAGGTATGGCTCTGATTTTCAGCCGTAATTTTAGATGCTCTGTATAGTTTATCTTAATCATTTGCCATTAGGTATAATCATTTACAACATAGCTGAAGAAAGCCCTTATATTTATATCTTTTTCTATATTTGAATCTTCTAGCTCAACGCAACAATTATAGGTATCCTGCATTCTTCTTCTGTACAAAAGTCAAATGCTTTTCCTAATACTGTGCCATCCCGAGGGTTATTATTTTTCATTGCATAGCCTATTTTGTTGAAAAAGGTATATCTTCCTTTCCAATGCCCAAAAAAACCAAAAGATTTAAATAGGACAATAGTATACTAAAATTGTACCATGGATAAAACAATAAAAACAATACTCGCTGAATGGAAAGGGAAAGACATTCCAGCAATAATCCCCAGAGAAGTTAATATTCAAGATTATCTTACTATGAAGATTAATAAGATAATTGTATTAAATGGTTTTAGAAGAGTCGGGAAAACATATATTCTATATGGCATAATAAACGAACTTCTTAAATCTAACTCTCGTGAAGAGGTTGTCCTCATTAATTTTGAAGATGAAAGAATACCTCTAAAGACAGAATTCTTAAGCAGATTGCTCCCAGTTACAGATGAGATATTCAATAAAAAGATTAAGTACTTATTTTTAGATGAATTGCATAATATCCCTAATTGGAGCAAGTGGCTTAGAAGAACATATGATAATCAAAATATAAGGATCTTTGTCTCTGGTTCTTCTTCAAGAATGTCTGAAGATGAAATACCAACAGAATTAAGGGGGAGATTCTTAGAAATTAAGATGTTTCCTCTTTCCTTTAAAGAGTTCTTAAATTTTAAGAAACTTAATTTTGACTTTAAAATATTAGACTATTCAGAGAAAGAAAAGCCCCTTATTCTTAAAGCACTTACAGAATACCTCACCTATGGAGGGTTGCCTGAAGCAGTTCTTATAGACGAAAATAAAAAATTCGAATTAGCACAGTCTTATTATTCTACTGTTATAAAAAGAGATATTGTTGAGAGGTATAATGTAAAAAATGAAGAATCCTTAAAAGCTCTCCTAAAACTGCTTCTTGACTCAAAAAAATACTCTATAAGCAAAAGTTACAATAATCTTAAAAGTTTAGGTTATGAAATTGGTAAATCCACATTGCAAAAATATATTTCTTACATCGAGAACTCCTATTTTGCATTTAGCTTGCCTATCTTTTCTTATAAAATAAAAGATCAGATGCAATATCCCAAGAAAATATATTTTATAGACAATGCCTTTATTAATTCAATTTCAACAAAGTTTTTAAATAATTTAGGAAGGCTTTATGAGAATATTGTTGCGATTGAGCTAAAAAGGCAAAAAAAAGAGTGTTACTATTGGAAGAATATGGAAAAAGAAGAGGTTGATTTTGTTATAAAGGGCGCCGCAAAAATAAATCAGTTAATACAGGTTTGTTATGATATTACTGATCCTGATACAAAAAAAAGAGAGATTAAGGCTTTATTAAAAGCAAGTAAGGACTTGAAATGCAATAATCTTTTGGTGATTAATCAAGAGTATTCTGGAGAAGAAAGTTTAGAATGGTTTGGAATAAAAAGAAAGGTTAAATTCATTCCGCTGTGGAAATGGCTATTAGGGGATGGAATTTAAGAGGAGTATAATACAAGATAGATTAAAATAAAAAAGGATATGATTGATGGATTTAATTTCTTGTGCTTTCCCTGCGCCTTAAGGCGAATGCTCCTGCTGCTGACATCAATGCCAAAGCTGCTAATCCTCTATTTTTGGGCTGCTTCCTAGAAAATCATGCGTGAATAAGTCAGAGATCATCAACGTCAAAAAGCTCAATATTTGATTTTATGCCCTTTTTGTCAGGTACAAAAATAATCCTTCCTTTTGATTTGATTTTCAATAGGGTTTCCTCGCTTTTTCTGATATCCTCTCTATCAATCTTCTTCCATTTGATCTCAACTGCCAGTTCAATAGACTTAAATTTCAATAGGCATGCGTCAATATCATAGTCTTTCTCTTCTATTATGCTTTCTATTAAGCCGTATTTCTCAGCAAGATGTTCTCTGACAGAATCCTCAACAATTCTGGGCATTAATTCATCAATGATTCTCTTTAATTCTTCCTCACTATTTCTTCTTTCAGAGATATTATATTTTTCATCAGCATAATAATAGATCCTGGATAAAGGCGATACTAACTTATACACAAACCGCTTTTTATTGAAAAGTTTTATTCTTTTTATAATTCCAAATAGAAGAAGGTTATTCAAATATTGCTGAATTATGCTAGGATCATCTTTTTTGATGAGCTTTTTTGAAAAAAGGTAGCTTGATATTTCTCCAGAATTAATTTTACCGATTGCAATGGCCCTCAATACGCCTTCGTATACCCCAGAGATTTCCCTTGCTTCTTCACTAAATATCTCGCCTATTAATGCGGGGATTGTCCTAACTGATCCGGCAAGAATCGTGCTAATTGTTTCTCTGGCTGTTTTCTTCTCGTCAATATACTCTGCTGCTATAGGCTCTTTTAATAAAATTGCCAATTCCAATTTATCCTTCTTAGTAAAATTAAGCCTTTTTAGGGATTTTAAAGAATCTTCCAAGCTTATCAATCCGATAGGGATTTCTGTAAATAAGCCCAAAAGCGCAGATTTGCTGGATATCAATTTTTTCGATAGAAACAAAGTTGATGAGATTAGTATTAGCTTTCCTTTTTTTTCTGTAAAATGGAGGAAATCAAAAAAGTCGTCAAGTAACCTATGAAATTCGTCAACTACAACAACTTTCCCATCATTAAGGTCTCTCTTCAAGAGCTCAATAAAAGTATCGTAACTTAAAGACTCGTTTTTCTTAGTCAGGATAGTTTTATTTGTTTTAACAAAAAAATATTCATCATGCCTGATAAAGTTGCTAATAATAAATGTTTTTCCGGTCTTTCTCCTGCCATATACTAAAATCCATTTGTTTACTTCATTTATTCTTTTTATCTCATTTGGCCTATCTATAATCATAATAAGTATAATGTGAGTTATACTTTATAAATATTTCTATTTTTGGGCCAATTACTGCGCTCTCAGAAGATATATTCAAAGAAAAAATAATCCAGTTAAACAGGTTTAATTTCTTGTTTCCCTGCGCCTTAAGGCGAATGCCCCTGCTCCAGCTAATGCTGTGGCCAGCGCTGCTAATCCGATAGGTGTTGATGTTAGCAAGATTGGAACATCATTTTGGTCATAGGGGTTATAACCAAAAGTTAGTTCATCTCTTGTTAGAACTCCATCATTGTCTAAGCCAATTACAAAAATAGTTGCAATAGAAATGTCAGAAACTTTCCACCAGTTTCTAACTGGTGGCTGAAAGCCAATCTTCCTTTGTGATATGGAAAGTTTCTGAGCATGCTCAAATGTCAGAAATGCTTTGCATTTCTGAGCACAGTCAAAAATCAAAGATTTTTGATGAACCACTTGAATGATGCTAGCTATGCTACAATCATACTACTCATCTCTGAAGAGTGGTTTTTGACAAATTATCTCTGACCGAACTATCGTTTATTAATCCTCTATATTACTTACATGTAAGTAACATTTATATACAAGTCCCTATACTTACAGGTATATGCGAGGCGATAAACGAGAAAGGATATTAAGAGTGTTGCTTAACAGCGAGGAAGCTTTAAGCAAGAATGACCTCTCAAAGCGTGCAGGGTGTACCAGACAGTGGGTTATTCTTTTCCTGAAAGAGCTACAAAAGAAGAAGCTTGTTAGATATACAACGCCTATTGACAGGAAAAAACTTATAGGTTATTGGATCACCATCTCAAAGAAGCCAAAGAGGTTCAGGGGTTATATGGTAAAAGAACCATTGGAACTTCTTAAAGTATCTAAATTAGATTATGCTCTAACAACTTATCAGGCTGAAAACATTGTGCAACACCACCTTTTTCCTTCACGAGTAGACATATACATAAAAGAAGCTGATTTAAAACAATGGCATAGACTGATAACTAAAAGGGGGTTATATGGGAGGGGAAATTTCAGGATTATAATAACTGATGAACAGGTTATGTACGGCAAAAGAAAGATAAATGATATGTTTATAGTTTCAGTACCTCAGCTTATAGTAGATCTTACTAATGAAGGCGGACCATGCCAAGAGGCAGCTGAAATGCTGATGAAAAGGATATAATGTACAAAGAATTCGAGACAAGGACATCATACAGATATCTTAAAGATGTAATCAACAGTCTAAAAGAGCCAATCTGCATACTAGGTGGCTGGGCGGTTTTCTTTCATGTTAATAACAGATTTGAGAAAGCGCAAGGAAGGCCCTATTTGGGGAGCAGGGATATTGATTTAGGGTTTAATATAGGCAAGCAATCCACATTAGCACAGACAATTAAAACGCTGGTAGAAAATCTCAATTTTAAGCCGTTAAGTTTTAGGTTTGTTAAAGAGATTTATACTGAAACTGAAGAGGAAATAAATGATGGAGAGATAATCCCTGCTCATTTCATATTTCCAATGTGTGTGGATTTGATTGTGGATAAGGTTCCTAAGGATTTTAGGAAAATATTTGGATTTGATCCAATTGACGAGCCTTTGCTTAAGTTTGTTTTTGAGAAAAATGGCTATATACTCCTGACTGAATTTGAAAAGAAATTATTACTTCCAAAACCAGAGCTTCTGTTGGCAATGAAGATAAACTCTCTTCCTTGCAGGGATAAGGAGCATAAGCGGATAAAAGACATTTGTGATATATTCTCCTTAGCTTGGTATACTGGATTAAATGTTGAGAAAATCAACCTTCTAAAATATGTCCAAAAGCAGAATCTCAAAAAATGTCATCAAATCATAAACAGGGAAGATTACTCCAAAGCTGGAATTCAGATAGGCCATGATGCTGAAGAAATCAAGAGGGTTTTTGATACTATATTGTCCAAGTAAAAAAATTAGCTGCTTCTAATACTTTAAGATATGCTCATTATGATTTAATAATCAGAAAAAAAGGCTTAATTCCTTGTGCTTTCCCTGCGCCTTAAGGCAAATGCTCCAGCTCCAGCTAATGCTGTGGCCAGCGCTGCTAATCCGGTATTCAATGCAGATGGAAGTTCTGGTGTATCGTTTAAGTCGCAAGGGTTGTATCCAAATTGAACTTCTATTCCATCATTGACTCCATCGTTATCAGTATCCGGATTGTTAGGGTCTGTCCCTGTGTTTGTTGGGCTGACATAAATGCCAATATTTGGCGTATTTATCTGATAATCATGCCTATCTTAAACCGAAACATTTAAATAGTTGAATCATGAGTATATACTTATGATGACATTTATCAACAGAGAAAGGGAACTTAAATTTTTGGAAGAAAGATTTTCTTCGAAAGAGGCTGAATTAATAATACTTTATGGAAGAAGAAGGATAGGCAAAACAGAGCTTATATTGAACTTTTGCAAAGGCAAGAAGTACATGTATTTTATTGGGAGGCTTGAGTCAAGAGAGGGTACTTTAAAAAGGTTCAATAATCTTCTAATTGAGAATTTTAATGACAAAAATATACTAAACAACCCATTTACAAATTGGGATGGAATTTTTGACTATGTAGCTGAAAAGGCAAGAGGCAGAATAGTTCTTGTTTTTGATGAATTTCCATTTTTAGCAGAAAGATTCCCAGAGATTATCTCAATATTACAGGATAAATGGGACTCAAAATTAAAATTCTCTGAAATAATGCTTATTTTATGCGGTTCCAGCATAAGCATGATGGAAAAATATACTTTAGATCTCAAAAGTCCGTTATATGGCAGGAGGACTGGACAGTGGAAGATAGAAAAAATGGATGCGCCCTGCCTAAAAAAATTTTTTCCAAAATATAGTGCAGAAGAGATAATTAAGCTGTACTCTTGTTTAGACACCATACCTGGCTATTTAGTAAAGTTCTCTCAGGATAAAGATGTGCTTGAGAATATACGGGATAGGATATTCTCCAAGGGGGAATTCTTATATGAAGAGATTGAGATATTGTTAAGAGAGGAATTTAGAGACCCTTCCAATTATATGTCTATAATCTCATCAATTGCAGGTGGACTAACAAAATTCAGCGATATTTATGACCGGACAAGACTGGATAAGAGCCTGTTATCTAAATATCTTTATACACTTGAGAGCTTAGGGATAATTGAACGGATAATGCCTGTGACAGAGAATTATAAATCAAAATTAAAGTCAAAAGGGTCATTATACTTGCTGAAGGACAACTTTTTTGACTTTTGGTTTAGATTTGTATATCTATACAGGCAAGAGTTGGAAATGGGGGAAACAAAAAATGTTCTAGAAGCTGCTAAACAGGAAATAAACAGCTACATAAGCAGGAAGTTTGAGAAGTTAGTATTGGAACTAATTCCCCTAACCAAAATAGGGCCATATAACAGGTTTGGAAGATGGTGGAACAAAAATACGGAAATAGATTGCGTAGCACTCGACGAAAAGAGCCATAACATCCTCTTGGTTGAGTGTAAATGGAAAGAGCGTGTTGACGCAAGAGAAATTCTGAAAGAATTAGAAGAAAAATCAAAACGAGTAGAATGGAAGAGCAACAATAGAATTGAAAGCTACGCTATATTTTCTAAATCCTTTCTTAAAAAGATTAAAGAATATAATGGCAAAAAGGTTAGTTGCTTTGATTTGAAAGATATAGATAAAATATTAAAGAAAGGATAACTCAATTCCTTGTGCTTTCCCTGCGCCTTAAAGCGAATGCTCCAGCTCCAGCTAATGCTGCGGCCAGCGCTGCTAATCCGGTATTCAATGCAGATGGAAGTTGCGGTGTATCGTTTAAGTCGCAAGGGTTGTATCCAAATTGAACTTCTATTCCATCATTGACTCCATCGTTATCAGTATCCGGATTGTTAGGGTCTGTCCCTGTGTTTGTTGGGCTGACATAAACTCCTGTGTTGGTTTCAACGATGTTTGCCAAGCCATCATGGTCTGAATCGGGGTTTGATGCGCTTCTAACACCAAATATAATATCCGAATAATGGTTTACATGGACAGTAACAGAAGGAATAGCTGGATTTGTGGATATGACATCTATAGGGATCCCTAAATTGTCATAAACAGCCACATCATTAATAGTTGCGCCTAATTTATCAAGAATATACTGATTAATCGGCTTTTCAACAGTCTCGTGGCCTAATTGCTTTGCTGTTCCAAACACTGTTCCATCAGGCCCGTTATGCAAGCTTGCAATGGGCTCTAGTTCTGCAATAGTAGCTGTTAAGTCAATAGAAGGCACTGTTGTAAGTGTTAATTCACCAAAAGGAGTAATAACTGGAGTTCCTTGCTCAATTGTTCTCAGAGAGCCGCTTGAGTCAACATACTCAATTCTTTCATCAACGCCGTCCCCAGCACTTGAACTAATGTACACCCTTGTTTCTAAACTAGCCAACTTAAGGGCAAAGCTTGCCCCATCAGTTTCAGTATACGCAATAATATTATCTGGCTTGTTTAGCGCAGGAAAATACTGGTTGCCCATAGCTCTAATAAACGTCTGTTGGCTTGTGGTTTCGTTAATAATCCTAATATCAAAATCAGTTCCTGAAAAATTTAAAGGGTTTAGTATATCATACGTTCCCTCCCTGACTGCACCAATAGAAAGAAGTGATCTGTCATCAGTAACTAAATATGTACCTTCACCTAAACAACCAACCCCTAACAAGCCAGGTTTTGTATCTAAAACTCTAGAACCAGAAGTGTCATGGGCGTGGATATAATAACTTGATGTTGATATCTTAGACTCAAGGTCATTGTTAGTGCTAACAAGAACTGCATTCATATAAGGATAATCAGGATCTCCGTAATACCCTACATTGGTCCATATTAGATTTTGGCCACTTGGACTAATAATAGGAAAAAGAGCCCAAGCATTAGAAAGGTAAGAGCCTTCTAATGCATCTGCAACCTTGTTCTCGCTATCTAAATTAGCAACCCCTCCTTCAATTCTAAATGCAGCAATATGCGCTGAAGAGTTATTAGATTCATAAACTTGAGTTAGGATAACATCTCCAATTGCCGAGTAAGTCCTGGCATCGAGGCTTCCTGCTTTTCTTCCATCTGGAAATTGCAGAACTAACCTAGGATCAGTTGCATTATCAAAAACTTCATAGATATCTCCTCCATAGTTGCCTGGTTCTGAACTTGTGCGAAAGTGAACGTAGATTCCATCATTGGTAAAATTAGGTGCACCGCGGTTTAATCCATATGCAACCCCTGCATTATCAGCAATCCTAGCTGCAGAGGCTGGATCTCCCCTTGTGACTTTCCAGACCTGAGGAGTTGTTCCATCAGTATTTGACCTCATGAAATAAAGGGCTGTTCCATCACTGCTCCAGCAGACTGGAATATCAGCAGTTCCTGCTTTGGCAGCAACTGCGCTTACATTTTGGCTGTAGTCCATAAGATTGTAGCCTACTCCGGGACCAGTTCCATGAGTCCAGATATTATCATGAAACCCGTAACCATTAGAAGAAACGCTATTTGGATTAGTTGTGTAACCATTAATTCCTAAGGCATCATTTTCGAAATCGTCGCTTAATCCATCACCATCGGAATCAGTACCTAAATTAGGAATAATTGAATTTGCCATACTACTAACTGCTGCTATCATCGGAGCATCAGTCCTGGATGCATGCGCAGGCAATGAATATCCGCCTATAAGTGCTGCGATGCCAGCTCCAGTGATAACCCCTACTCTAGAAATATCTTTTAAATGGCCAACTAAAGACTGAGCTACAGTTCGTAATGTATTATAACTTCCTGATTCACCTGAACTACTATCATATTTTTCCATATAAATCACCCTTACAACGCAGTATGCAAATACGGATGTGTTTATAAACATTTCTTTGAAAAGTGAAAGTTTGTGTTTTACAGCCAGGCTATTAACATAATCATTCGATTATAATCGAAAGATTTATAAATATTGTTCGATTACAATCTGATATGGACAGTGAAATACTAACTAAATGGAACCCCTGGTGGCAAGGAGAAACCCAGTTTAATCTCATTGATAGAGAATTAAAAAAAGAAATAATAAAATGGGTTGAAAGAAAAGAGATAGTTGGGATATTGGGGGTAAGGCGGGGAGGAAAAACTTCCTTGATGTATCTGATCATAAATGATTTATTAAAACAGGTAAACAAAGAGAATATCTTGT
>CAZKBD010000067.1:0-10114 GCA_964550945.1 uncultured Methanosarcinales archaeon | reverse complement strand
TAGCGGGCTTAGCGCTTTAGAGGCAATTACAAAATACATGAAAGAAGATCTTGACCTTAGATATAGGGATATAGCTTTTTTCTTAAACAGGGATGAACGCACAATATGGGGAAGTTATCACAGCTCTAAAAGAAAAATGCAAAGCAGATTTGCAATTGAAAATGCTGCTTTCTTTATTCCATCTTCTCTGTTTAAAGATAGATCGTTAGGTGTTTTGGAGGCTATTGCAGAATACCTAAGAGACGAGCTGCAGTTCAGATATTGCCAAATAGCATCTTTGCTTAATAGGGATGACAGGACAATTTGGACTGTATACCATAGAGCCAAAAAAAAGAGGAGGGCTATGAGAGCTAATGGAATATCACCATAACAAGCTTAAGACAGCACTTTTGCTGATTTTAATAGCAATAGCTTTAGCTAATACGATAATAATAGCTGCAGCACCCATAGGGCCTAATATAACTTACATTAAAAATGAAACGGCCGCTCTCCAAAGCGCAGGCATGATTAATACAACTGGCGGCTCAATAACAACAATGGTTCTAAACGCAACAACGCAGGATTTAAGGTGGAAGGCTTATGTTGGAAATGTCACGGGCTCACTTAGTTTAGATGATGCTAATGGCTACACAATATTTGATTGGTCAATTAGCGAATTCACTGGGGAGGTTTATGCTACAAGGACGCCTAATTCCATTAGTTGGGCTAACATAAATTGTTCAACACCAGTTAATACTACAGCAGAGGAAAAGGCAATAAATCACACATCTAACCCCAGCGATAATATTTCAGCGACATTCAATGAGCAGGAACATGCTTCATTTTATGTTGGCACTGTACAGATAGCTGCTAACGGATGTTCTTCTTTGCATACATACAAAAATAATACCAACCAAAGTTCAGACTTTGAGGAGATGCTATTGCATGATGGAGGATACATGGTTTATACTACTCTGCTTGAAAATGATACAATGGGCTATACACCCAGCCAAACTTATGATTTCCAGATGATAGTGCCTGAGAATGGGCTAGACGGCTGGGCAAGCTCAACTGCCTATTACTTTTATGTGGAGCTGATTTGAATGGCTAAAAAAAGAACGATAGTAATATTTTGCATTTTTTGTGTGTTTCTTGTAGCTTTTTTAATAATAAGCATGGTGCTTAAAGAAAATAGGGTAAACCGGATAGAGAACCAAACCCTAATTGATGAAGTTGAGGAGTCATTTAGAGAACATGGAATTGTACAATTGGGAAACATCGAGGAACAGGAGTATAATCAACTAATATTAGATACATATATTGATAATCATTCATGTCCGCATATTTTAAATGATATCAGTAAAAAATTTGGCAATCGTTTGATATTAAGAAAGGGTGCTGATAAGGGGATAGATATATTTAAGGAAAATATAGGTTCCCCATTTGTTGTGCTGAAGGGAACAGATAGTGATCAGAGAAACATAATTGATGGTATTGGAGCTTGTTCTGGTATGATATTATCCTCCCTTATATGTGATTTATTGGAGGACCCACCAGATTTTTGCAGCAATCTCAAAGTTGAAAAAAATATAAGAGGAATGGATGCTAGATTAGGGGATGTTGATGACGGGGCATGTTACGATTGCTGCTTGATCACATATGAATCTGATAAAAAGAGTATAACTAAACATTGGTGCGGGCCGCCATGCAATAGAAAAGAGGATTATATAGCGGGCATAAGCAAAGTAGCAGCCAAAGAGTGTTTGGCAGACAGCTGCAAAAGCGATAAAAATGACATGGCGTGTTGCGGGCCAAATAATTGTGTTAACAACAATAAATGCTATAGCTTGTTTGATGTAGATGATGTGGAAGGGAATGGGCAAAAAAAAGTGTGCCTTACATATTATAATGAAACTCTTTGGATGGATCCAGACCAGAGTAATGAAAGCTGCACTAAGGCTGGTTTTTATTGGTTTGACTGCAACAAAAGTGAATGCGCTCATGGTGTAAACAGTTATGATAATAAAACTTACGATAAAAAAAATGCGTTTTGCTGTGGAGATGAAGAAAGTGAACAGCTTATCAAGTGCAATGGGTGGTTTTGTGGTGAAAATGATCTTAGCTGCTGCGAAGCAAATAGATGTGTTTACAAAGGAAGATGTTATCCAAGTGGATGCGCTGAGCTAGCAGATAAAAATGCTAGCAGATATGCTTATTGTGATGGGACCACAAATAGCTGGATAGATTTAGATGAGAACTATTGCAAAGAATGCATGGGAAAAAAAGCTTGGACAGGAGGGATATGTTGCGGTGATGATAAAAACGAGGGAATTTATTATAATGAATTTGTGTTCCATAATACAACCAGCGCAATCCATACCGGGGAGTATTATTGTGTTGATGATAAATCTAAATGCAGTTTACCCAAAAACGGGAATGGATCTGATAAAGGTTGTTATTTCTTCTCTGATCCTGATAGCTTACTCCAAGGCTCTTATTATTGCGACAACAGCGAGTGGTACCAGCTAGATAGCAATGAGTATTACTGCATGAAATGCAGTTTTGATTGGATTCCTAATGAGCAGGAGTGCTGTGGAGATGATAAAGATGAATATTATATTGGAGGAAAAGATGGAACAGTAGCGTGCTGCGAATTTGAAACTAGCTGCGTTACAAATGGCAAATGCAGCATATGCGAGTCATGTGGAAATAGCCTATTAGAGGATAAAGAGCAATGCGAGCCACCAAATTATACAAACAATATATACTGCAACCAAACAACTATCAGCTGTTTAGGCACAAAATTAAGCGTAAGGGATAAGTTTGGAGATTGCAATAATGCTTGCGGATGCATTAATGATTTATTTACCTATCAATGTGTAAAAGGAGAATGCGGCGCTGAATGTGGCTTTGATGATGCTGGCTGCAGAAAAGGCGAATTTTGCAATCTGACTGATTGCAAATGTTATAAATCTGTAATAACGACTAAAAATGATCTTTCTGAAAACATTTCAGAGGACTGCCCTTCCAGAGTAGACATCAATTTTAACAAGCAGCAATATTACATAGGTAATGAGTTTGCAGCTAAAATAACAGCCTATAATCTACACAATAAAATAATGCCCAGTATTAAATTTTACTTGGATATTCTTAAGGATAATGAGGTGATTGGATCAACTGCTTACTCTACTGGCGATGAAGGAATCTATGCTGTAACTGGGACAGTAACAGAATCTATGGATTCAGGGACTTATAAATATGTTGTTAGGACTTATGTAACTGGATGTGATGTTAGGGTAGATAGCGGCATTGCAGAATTTATAGTTAAAAAGGAAGCTCATTCAAAAGATACTGTACAGACTGCTAAGAAGGAAACACGCAGAATATACAGGACTATACCTCCAAATCTTACTGAGCCGCCTGAGAAAAGTGAATGCGGCAATGGTATTGTTGAAGCAGGTGAAGTTTGTGATGGCAGCGGCATTTGCAGGCATTCGGCTGGCTGCGATTATGCAAACCAAAGGTATGATATTGAGGAATATTGCAATAATTGTGATTGTGGTATAGACAGGTGGTCAGAGCGCAGTGATGGGTTATATTGTGATAGTTGTGAGCATTGCGGCGATAATGCACCTAATTGTAATGAGGCGTGTGAGAATGGGACCATAAGCAGAGGAGCAATATGCAGAGAGGGCAAGCTATACAAGCAAGTAGATATATGCAATAATTGCAACTTCTTTGATAATGGCATTGGATCAGATATGTTAATTGATGACTGTTACTGCGACTGCCAGGACAACCTTAAAGATAATTGTTTGAACAACAACTATGTTGCCTATCCAGACGACTATTATGCAGGGTGTTCTAGCGGGAAATGCAATGAATGTGTTTGTGATGATACTTATTCAAAGGATGTTAATAACAACGGCGTAGATGATAAATGTGGTATAGAGCTTTGCGGTAATAAACTAGATGATAATGATAATGGTGTTGTTGATGAGAAAGACTGTGTATGGCATTACTGCTCAGATTGCGGGCATGGCTTATTTAATCTTTGCGGAGAGCAACAATGCAGTAGTTTGAAACAAGGCTGTTTCTTTGAAGAGCTTTTTTTTGGATATGGTATCTGCTCTCCTTGTTCATTGTTGTATGTGTGCGAGGATTATGGTTATAATGCCAACAACTGTATTAATGACTATTGCAGCTTAGGCAAGTGTTCTTGGGATGATGCTGGGGATGTATGTTGCACCAATACTGATGAAGATAAAATATGCGATTATAATGATAATTGCCCTGATATTTTCAATCCTTTGCAAGAAAATTATGACGGTGATAAAAAAGGGGATATGTGCGAGCTTTGTTACAAAGAAGCTAAGCTCTTTTTTCCAACAAGCCAAAATGAATCTGTTTGTGATGATGGAATAGATGATGATTGCGATGATTTAACTGATTGTAATGATAATGATTGCCTTTCCTTATGTTTGAATCTTACCAAAGGGATTTTCAATGAAACTGAAATATAGGCAAATATCCAGCAGAACATTATTAATAATTATCTTAATAGCGATTATAATATTATTATTTATCATTCCATTGGAGAAGATGGTTGGAAAACCATCAATCCTTGGCGCAGTTGTTTCTAAGGTTTTTGTAAGAAGCTTGGCTTCTAATCAAACATGCAGCATAGATTTAGCAGAAGGGTGGAATCTTGTATCAACATCTTGTGTGCCTCAAAATACTTCGGTAGATTTTGTTCTTGCTTCTATTAGCGGGAATTACAGTTCAATCCATACGTACAATGCGTCAGTTGAATTGGACTATTGGAAAGCTTACGATCCTAGCATGCCTTCATGGGTTGTTCAGGATCTTGATTCTATAAGCGAAAAAAAGGGATATTGGATTAAGGTTACTGGCCAAGATATTCTGGTTGTGAATGGCACGGTAAGTGTGCCAACCTCAGTAAGTTTAGAAAATGGATGGAATCTGGTTGGTTATCCTGCGAGCACTGCCAAAACCCCTGCTGATGCTTTCTCTTCAATAAGCGGAAGTTATAGCATAGTATGGGCGTATAACACCTCTGAGAGCACATATTACTACTATAACCCCTCTCTTGGCAGTGGAACTTTAGGCCAAATAAGCCCAAATAGAGGTTATTGGATTAATATGACTGAAGATGATACTTGGTGGGTAACATGAAATATAAAATAATGATTAAAATAGGGATATTGTTATTTTTCATAAACATTTTGTGCTATAGTGCTGTTGCATTTTCTCTGCTGCCATCTCAATTTTATGGGAAACTCACAATAGATGGGGAGCATGCGCCTGCTGGTACAGAGATAGCTGTTTACGACAAGAATAGGGTGCTATGCGGGATGTTTATTACAGAGAAAAACGGCGAATATATAATATCATGTAGAGGCGATAACCCTGATACAGGAAATGACGAAGGAGCTAATGAGGATGAGAGCATTTCTTTTATGGTTAATAATCTTACATCCTACCCCGATATTAAGTGGCACGGGGGCAGTTTCCAAAATATTGATGTCAACTTCAAAACAAATCAAGATACAATCCCAAATGCAAACTTATCGCCTAAGATTTTATCACCAGAACAGGAACGTTTGCCTGCTCAGTTTTTAATTACTATTCTCCTGATTTTGGGGGTTTTTGTTTTTATCTTAATGGGCATCAGAAATAAAATGTTTGAGGGTATATGATCAATCAAAATAAGAATAATAGGATATTGAGGTGCTTTTTACTAATTATTTTGCTGGTTGTGACTTCAAGAGTAATTATAGCTTTACCTAACCCTGCTGCTGAGTTCTATGGAATTGCAATCATAAATATAACTGCAAACATCTCTGCTGGAGTAAACATATCAGCGTATGATCCTGACAGCGTTCTATGCGGTAATTTTATTGTTAGCGCTGAAGGTTATTACGGGCTGCTCTCATGTAATGGGGATGATACAGAAACTGCAGTAGATGAGGGAGCTGAATCAGGCGATTCAATCACATTTTATGTCAATGGGTCTATGGCGGTAACTGACGGTAACGTAACTTGGGAGTCAGGTGTTTTTCATGAAGTCAATCTTACTGGAGGCAATATAGCTCCAACATTTGGCCATAATCTAACCAACCAAGAAGTTAATGAAAGCTCGACATTGGTTTATGATGTCAACTGTTCTGATGCCAATGGTGACGATATAACCTATTATGATAATACCACAGAATTTAATATAGATATTGACACTGGCATTTTCAGCTGGACTCCAGCAAACGATGATACTGGAATTAATGATGTAACCATAACTTGCAGTGACAACATAACCAATACTACTGGCGTATTGAGGATTACAGTATATGACATAAACAACCCCCCCGTATTAGGTTCTATCGGATCTTTAATAGCTGTAGAAGGCACATTATTTGTTTATGATGTTAATGCTACAGATGCTGATAATGATACATTGGCATATTCTAGCAATAGCAGCTTGTTTACACTAAATTCAAGCACAGGTGTCTTTAGTTTTACGCCAACTCTTTCACAGGTTGGCAATTACTCTGTAAATTTTTCTGTGAGTGATGGAAATTTAAATGATTCTGAAACTGTATCTTTTAGGATTGTTAGAGGGCCTTATTGCGGAGATAGCTCATGCGGATCTGCTGAAGATTGCTCTAGCTGCTCCCAGGATTGCGGGGCATGCCCTGCAGGCACAGGCACTGGTGCAGGGGCTGGCACAGCGGCTGAAGAAGCCGAAGAAGGAGCTGTTGTAGGGCGTTTTACGGTTTGTCATGAAAATTGGAAATGCTCTGATTGGCCTGCCTGCTCAGTTGATGGGTTTCAAAAAAGGAAGTGCGTGGATATAAACCAATGCGGCACTAAAAAGAAAAAGCCAACAGAAATTCAGGTTTGCGAGTATATTCCAACATGCTCTGATGACATCCAAAATGGTGATGAGGAAGGGGTTGATTGTGGCGGTATTTGTAATCCTTGTATCACTCTGCCAAGCTGCTCAGACAGAATACAAAACCAAAATGAGAATGGTGTTGATTGCGGAGGCCCATGCGAGCCTTGTGAGATTACAAAATTTGCAAAGCTGCCAGAGCTTACAAAATTAGCGCCATTTGCGAGACAATTTCCCTGGATGTTATTGGCTTTAGCAGTTATTTTGCTCTCATCAACTTATATTGGTGACAAGGCTTATGTCAGAAGATTAACAAAGAAAGAAATTGAAGAGTATAGAGCAAAGATTAAAAAATACAAGAGAATAAGGAAAGGCGTCTATACTGCAAGCTCTTTTCTTGCATTTGCGGCTCTGGTTCTGACTTTTTACATGTATCTATTGAGCAATAAAACTGAGCTGATGGTTAAGCTTATTTGGATACCTTGTTTGCTGGTACTTGTCCCACCTGCAGTAACTCTCTTCATTATCAGGCACTTTAAATACTATGAATATAAAAAGAGGGAAAAAGAAAAACAGTTCCTATTGACACATAAAAGAGAAAAAAGAAATTTAATCAAGATGGAAGACGATATTTTATCTGCATTGGAGGTAAAAATAGCCAATAAAATCAAAGAGCACTCAAAAAATAAGATATTTGATGATGATTTAGGCAAGGAAATGGATGATGTTCTAAAATTATTGAGCAGTTTAGTTGAGGACAGGAAAATAAAAATGGAGCCTTCAAAAGCAGATGAAAATACAAAAAACTTAATTATGGAACTGTCCAATAACAGCGAATTATTAGAGTTGTCTAAGGAGTATCCTGAATTTAAAAGTGTTCTAAATACACTTAAGGCGTTAGCTGAAGGCTTTAAAAAGAAAGAGGAAAAGATTGAGGACAGAGAGGGATATCTTGTGAATATGGTGGATATTGCAGCAGATAATCATCTTATCAGTGTGGCAAAATCCCGCGAATCCTGGGTTAAGCTATACAACCAGCTTGTTGAAGCCTATGAAAATTTCAAAGCACAGTTTGATAGCATCAAAGAAAAAGAAGAGGAGTTAGTAAAGACAGAAGCATTATTCTCTAAAAAGATTAATGAAATAACCAAGAATCCTCAAGTTATTGAAAATATTAAAGCGAATACAAAATATGCTTCCCTATACAATAGCCTTGTAGACCTGTTTAATCATTATAAAAAAAGGCAGGAGCTTTTTGACTCAATAAAAGAAATGGAGCGCTCTAAGCAATAGGGCAGATTTAAATATAAGTCTTGTTTACTATATGTTAAATAGGTATTATGGGAAAAACCAAGGTTATCGGAATTGTATTGATGTTAGTATTATTCGTGTATTTTTTTATACCACTCAGAGGAAACCTTACTGGTTATGCTATTGTTAATGGAGCACCTATGCTTAGCTTTGAAATTTTAAGTGTTCAATCCTTTTATGGAAGCTCTCCATCATGTCACTCAAATCTAGAAGGGACTCTGTATAATGAAGGGTTTAGCTATGCAGAGGAAGTTAGCATCAGCTGCAAGCTATTAGATGACAAAAGCAATTTGTTGGGAAGCTCAACCTATCATGCCGGGATGATGGATAAGAGAAGCTCTAAACCTTTTTTTATCAGGATAGGAACCAAGTGCATTTCTGCCATGGCAGGACAAAAATACCAGTGCGAGCTGGATTGCAAAAATTGTGTTTAAGATAGCATCTAAAAAACAAAAAATACAAATATTTAAATAGTAAACCAGCAAATTTAAGCATATAAAACAAAAAAACAAAAGGGTGATATAATGGATTGCAAGATATGCAGCGTAGGCTTTAAGGAGAGTCCTGATTCTATTTTGTTATGTGGGCACAAAGAAGGCGTTGTCCATTTAGGCTGCTGTGTGAATAATTGCTCTTGGGATCAAAAGCCATGCCAGCATGCTGTAGGGATTTACGATAAACTGAATTGATTGTGAAGCTAAACTCATAAGCGAGAATAAAAGGAAAATCGTATAGCTTGTATGGCGTGCTCTTTAATCAGCTAAACATTCTCAATCCTCGTAAGTTTTTATGACTCCCTCGACAATTTTAATGTTGTTTGAGGCATATGGAAACTCTGGCTCGAGTTCAACTGCACTTTTAAAGTAAGATAATGCTTTTTTAAGGTCTTCTAAATTTTCTTTTTGTTCATCTCTTCGAAATCTGGCAACATAGCTTTGAGCCAGATCAAAATTAGTTTTAGGATTATCTGGCTCTAATCTTGTGAGCATTTGGAAGTATTCTATTGCATTGTCAAACTCATCTAATTCAAAATATAGCAATGCCAATGAATCATACGCTTTTGCGTAAGATTTATCATTTTCTATAGCTTTTTTAAACTCTTCTATTGCCTTGTCAAACTTACCTTCCTTATAATAAACAATGCCCAGATTATGATGCGCAGGAGCAAAATTGGGGTTTATGTTAATGGATTTATTATACAATTTTATAGATTTCTCAATTTGGTTGTGCCCAAAAAAATAGTTTCCTAGCTTCAAATACACGAGGTCGGGATTGTCCTTAATCTCTTTGTGGAAGTAGGCGATGGCGTCTGGGCCTATCTTTAATATTATTGCGGCTTGCGCTGGAATAGAAAAAAGGAATATAACCGCCAGCAGGATAATGAGATTTTTTTTCAATTTGTTAACCCCCATTAAAATACATCCATAGGGCGTATTTAAACATTTGGTGTCATGTTACAATAGCAAAGGCCACTGTAGCGATGCATATAATCTACTAAGAATACAAAACGAAAATCTGATTTAGCATCTACTTTTGTTACTCTTTTTTTCCAATCTTGTCTTTTAATCCTTTTAATTTACCCATCAGCCCCGCCTTTTTTTCTTCCTCTTTTTCAGGCTCTTCTTCTTGCCCAGGAACTTTTATCTTTTCTACCTTTGCTTCCTGTTGAGGGGATTTTTTTGCCTCTTCCTCCAATAGATTAAAATACTTGTTTAGATCGGGCGTTTTTTGAGCTAAAGTCTCAAAACCTTTAAGCAATTTTGATATTTTGTCTGTTTTTTCATCAAATTTATCTTTTAGATCTTTTTCCAAACTTTCAAATTTTCTGTTTACCAGAGACATTATTCCGCTGACATGCTTTTCGAAATTATTGAACTTGGCTAAGAGGTCTTCAGTATCCTTTTTGTTTGCAAA
>CAZKBD010000066.1:0-10458 GCA_964550945.1 uncultured Methanosarcinales archaeon | reverse complement strand
CCTGTTTTTTGAATTCCAAAACACCAAGAACTTTATCAAATTGCTTTAGTAAATCAAGAACTCTTTTTGCATCATTTTTGCTTATTCTCAATTTGTTTACGTCGTTGATAAAGTTAAATATTACAGCAAGAGCCTCTGATATATTTAAGTCATCATCCATTTTTTTCTCAAATTTGAGTTTTGCCTGCTCTATCAGCAAGCCAACCTTGTCATTGTCAATAGTTGATGTTATGCTGTTTAAATTAAAGATGAAGTTGTTTAAGCGCTCGAGAGAATTTGAAGCGGCATTAATCCCTTCCAAAGTGAAGTTTAATTGTTGCCTGTAATGGGTGCTTAATAAGAGATAGCGGATGGCCATTGGCTTGTAGCCTTTAGCCAGCAAATCTCTAAGTGTATAAAAATTACCTAAGCTTTTGCTCATCTTCTTTCCGTCAACCAGGATGTATTCATTATGGAACCAATAGTTCACAAATTTTTCTCCGGAAGATTCTTGGCTTTGAGCAATCTCGTTTGAGTGATGCGGAAATATCAGGTCAACACCTCCTGTGTGGATATCGAAATGGTTTCCCAGGTATTTAATTGACATTGCTGAGCATTCAATATGCCAGCCAGGCCTGCCTTTGCCTAACTCTGTCTCCCAGAAAACATCGCCGTCTTTTTCATCCCATGCTTTCCACAAGGCAAAATCCTGGGCTTGCTCTTTTTCGTACTCATCCTGGCTTATCCTCGCTCCTGATTTTAGTGATTTTATTTTTGTATGCGCCAGCTTTCCATAATCCTTGAATTTTGAGATGTCATAGTAATAGCTTCCATCGGCGCTTTTATATGCGATGCTCTTTTTAATGAGATTTTTTATTAACGTGACCATCTCATCAATATGCTCGGTTGCTTTGGGGAATATATCGGCAGGCTCAATGTTCAGCATTTTAATATCATCGAAGAAAGAGGTAGTGTAGCGTTCTGTGAATTTTTTTAATGGTATCCCCTCTTTTTGTGAGTCCCTTATTGTTTTATCGTCTACATCTGTAATGTTCATCACGTGCTTTACCCTGAAGCCTTCATATTCAAGATAGCGCTTAAGGATATCTGAGCATATATAGGCCCTGAAGTTGCCAATATGCGCAAAATCATAAACTGTGGGCCCGCAACTGTATAATCTAACCTGACCTTCCTTGATTGGCTTGAATGTATCTTTTTTTCTGGTAAGCGTATTATACAAGTTTAGTGGCATTTTCTATTGTAATGATCTTATCTTCTTTTAATTCTTTTGTTTTAAGAGGGAGGGATGGGACTCGAACCCATGGATAAACGCTCTGCAGGCGCTCCCCTTAGCCGCTTGGGTACCCTCCCCTGGGGCAAATCTAAAATTGATTTTATATAAGGCTAACTATAACGATGAAAGAATTCAGCAACAACATATACAATTGACCATCATTTTATAGTTAGAAAACAAGGCGCATATTTAAATATTTTGGTTTTGTGTTTTTCTATTTTAGCTGCAAAGAGAGAAAGATTTAAAAATAAGGGAATAATTTAAAATAATGACGAAGGTAATTACAGGATGAATAAAACGGATTACTCGCAGAAAGAAATTGATGAGATTAATTCTGTTCCAGTTATCGAACAGTGTGAAAAAACGGTTTTTCAATTTAGAGGTTATGCTCAAGATTTTCTTTGGAATGTTACATTCAAAAATCCAATGGAGGATAAACAATGATACCTGCGAGAGTATTTTTTACAAAAGGGGTGGGGATGCATAAAGACAAACTTGGTTCTTTTGAGCTTGCTTTAAGGCATGCAGGGATAGAAAAATGCAATCTTGTCTATGTCTCAAGCATTTTGCCCCCTAACTGCAAGATGATACAAAAAGAAGAAGGATTGAAGGATATAAAAGCTGGCCAGATAACCTTTTGTGTGATGGCAAGAAGCGAGACTAATGAGCCAAATCGGTTAACTTCTGCTGCTGTAGGGCTAGCTTTGCCTAAGGATAGCACTAATTATGGTTACTTATCTGAGCATCATGCTTTTGGAGAAACAGCTAAAGTGTCTGGAGAATATGCTGAGGATTTAGCTGCTACTATGTTGGCTACAACTTTAGGAGTCCCTTTTGACCCTAATCTTGCCTGGGAAGAAAGAGAAGAGGTCTATAAAACAAGCGGCCATATCTTTAGAACAAGCCATGTATGCCAATCTGCTGAAGGCAACAAAGAAGGGCTATGGACTACTGTAATTGCAGTAGCTGTTTTTGTCTCGGATTCAGATGAAATCGAAAATCTATGACCATTTTGGTAGGTTATCTGAACAGTTTACAGATTACCAAAACTCAAAGATAGTTGTTTTGCCAATTCCTTTTGACAAAACAAGCACATGGATAAAAGGGTCTTATAGGGGCCCAAAAGCAATTATTGAAGCTTCTCAATATATGGAATTGTATGACATAGAAACCGATTCAGAAGTCTACAAATTAGGGATACACACTGAAAAAGAGATTAAAGCTTCGAGTTCAGAGCTGATGGTTGAAGAAGTTTATAAAAAAGTTAAAAATCTTATTAATGATAAAAAATTTGTTGTTGCTTTAGGAGGGGAGCACTCAATTTCTATCGGAGTTATAAAAGCGTATTCTGGCGTTTTTAATGACATGAGTGTTTTGCATCTTGATGCTCATAGTGATATGAGGGATTCTTATGATGATGATAAGTACAGCCATGCTTGTGTTATGGCAAGGGCAAAAGAAATAACAAGTAATATTGTATCTGTAGGCATAAGAAGCATGGATTCTTCAGAATTAAAGAGTATTGACAAGAGTAAAATATTTTATGCACATAAAATCCATAGCTCAACGGACTGGATTAAAGATGCTGTGAACAAACTTTCTAAAAATGTTTATGTCACGATAGATCTTGATGTTTTTGATCCTGGAATAATGCCTTCGACAGGCACCCCAGAGCCAGGTGGATTAGACTGGTACCAGGTTATTGCCTTATTGCAAAGTGTTGCAAAAAATAAGAATATTGTTGGGTTTGATGTTGTTGAATTATGCCCATCTGAAAATAAGGCTTCTGACTTTCTGGCTGCAAAATTGGTTTATAGCTTATTGAGTTATAAATTCCGAAGAGTATAGCTTTCTACTTATCTTGGAGCTATTAGAAAAATCTCTGTCAACAGCAATATTTAAATACACTAAAGAGAGTAAATAGAATATGATATTAGAAAAATGGTTGCCATTGATATCGCTTACTATAATTACTTTGGTATCTGTCTACTTGTTTGGCTGGTTGTTTATATTCTTAGACCAGTTTGTAAGCCCCATTATAAGGAAGCTTATGAATATAATCATAAGCCCGACTAAAAGAAGATTTAGGTTTACTGGGTTGTTTTATTATATTCCCAACTTTATTTTCTTCCTTATTTGCGTGATTTTTATTTTTCCATGGCTGATTGATAAAAGCTATAATACTATAAATCCAGAATTAGAAATACTGCTAAAATCAAACATACTCATGTTTACGGGCATAATCCTTGTTTCTATTGTTGTGATGTACATACTTTTTATTCATATGTACTATAAGGGAAAAAGGGACGAGCTTGGAAAGCTGAAGGATAAGATAATCAGGAAGCCATCGCCCCCTTTTAACCGGAATTATTAAGCCAAGTAAAATGTATCCAAACATGGTTGTTTACAAAGAAAGCAGTAATTACTGGGTTAGTTTGATTAAATGAAAAACTTTTTAATGTAGGGTTATTTTCCTGTTGCTATGGATGTTGGAGAGATTTTGGAGAGGGTAAGAAAAGAGAAGCCATTAGTGCACCATATCACTAATTGGGTTACTATCTATGATTGCGCAAATATCGTGAGGGCTATCGGAGCGCTGCCTGTAATGGCCCATGCTCCTGAAGAAGTTGAGCAGATGACGGGCATTGCTAATGCTTTGGTTCTTAATATTGGAACTTTGACTGTTGGTTTGATTGATGCGATGATATTGGCTGGAAGAAAGGCCAATCAAAAAGGAATTCCAATAGTTTTAGATGCTGTTGGAGTGGGAGCTACTGACTTAAGAACAAATAAGGCCCTGGAGATTTTGGATGAGATACATATAGATATCATTAAGGGAAATTCTTCTGAGATTGCTAAATTAGCTGGAGAAAATGTTGTTACAAAAGGGGTTGAAGCTACTAAAGTAGAAAAAAATTTGGTTTTGCTGGCTAAGGATCTGGCTAAAAAAAGGAAAGCTGCGGTTGTGATAACTGGAAAAGAGGATATCATCAGCAACGGGAGAGAATCTTATATCTGCAAGAACGGCCATGATATGATGGGCAAGATTGTTGGAACAGGATGCATGGCTGCATCTGTTATTGGAGCTTTTGCTGGCGTTGAGAAGGATTATTGCAAAGCTGCTGCTGCTGCACTAGTTTGTTTTGGCGTTGCTGGCGAGCTAGCTGCCAAAGAAGCAAAAGGGCCTGGAAGCTATAAGGAAGATTTCTATGACGAGATTTATAACTTGGATAAGGAAAAAGTTAATAATATGCAGAAGTTGGAGATAGTAAAAGAATAGATTTACAAAGTTATGTGCCAGAGTGATTTTAAGAAGTAAAGTAAAAATAATATTATCAATAAAAGTTTAAATCCAAAACGTAAAAAATTAATTTCAAATAAAAACAATCTAGTGTAATTTTAAAATCAATGGTGATTATTAACCATTAAAAAATACAAATCAATAATAAATATAATTAATTATTACCAGCTACTCTCCAAAGCGAACAATACTTCGTAAAGTAACTAAACTCGCATAACCAAAAATGACTAATAGAAAACTAAAAGATATCGGGTTTTATTTTGTTACTGATAGGATACTTTCTAAAAAAGGCAATTTTGATGATGTAAAAGCTGCTGTCAAAGGCGGGGTTAAGATAGTGCAATATAGAGAGAAAGAGAAAAGCACAAAAGAGATGATTGAAGAGGCAAAAGAAATAAAAAAAATTTGTGATAAAGGCAATGCAGTATGTTTAATTAATGATAGAGTTGATATATGCTTAGCGGTTGATGCTGATGGGGTTCATCTTGGCAATGATGATATGCCATATGAGATTGCCCGGAAAATATTGGGGAATAAGATAATAGGGTTGACTGTGCATAATGTTGAAGAGGCTGTTGAAGCTGAGAAAAAAGGAGCGGATTACATAGGGGTTAGCCCAATATTTGAAACTAAGACAAAGTTGGATGCTGGAAAGCCTGCGGGCATCAGGTTAATAGAAGAAGTTAAAAACAGAGCCAAAATTCCTATTGTTGCAATAGGGGGCATTAATAAAGAGAATGTTGCTAGCGTTGTAAAAGCAGGAGCTGATGGAACTGCTGCGATTAGCGCTGTAATTGGAAAGGATGTTGAAAAAGAAGTTAAGGAGTTTATTAGTATCATGAAGGGAAGTAAAAAATGACTCAGCTTGAACAGGCTCGTGCTGGAGCTGTAACAAAAGAGATGGATATTGTTGCTAGCCAGGAGAATTTTAAAGCAGCTGTTTTGAGAGAGAATATTGAAAATGGCATTGCGGTAATCCCAGCTAATATAAGGCATAAAAATCTGAAGCCAATCGGTATTGGTAGTGGATTAAGGACTAAGGTAAATGCCAACATCGGAAGCTCTACAAGCAAAGCTGAGATTGATTTTGAGCTGGAAAAATTAAAAGTTGCGATAGATGCTGGCGCTGACACTGTAATGGACTTAAGCACAGGAGGCAATATTGATGAGATAAGGCGAGCAATAATCAAGAATTCTTCAGTGCCAATCGGCACTGTGCCTATTTACCAGGCAGTCATTGAGAAAGGCGATGTTGTTGAGTTAGGTGAAAATGATTTTTTAAATATAATCAAAAGGCATGTAAATGATGGTGTTGATTTCATAACAGTCCATTCTGGAATCACAAGAAAAGCAATTCCTCTAGTTAAAAAAAGATTAACTGGGGCTGTGAGCAGAGGAGGCTCGATGATTTTAAAGTGGATGATACACAACAATAAGGAAAACCCTCTTTATGAGAATTTTGACAAGATTTTGAGCATAGCACATGATAATGATGTTACTTTAAGCTTGGGAGATGGCTTAAGGCCTGGCTGCTTGAAAGATGCGACTGATAAAGCGCAGCTTTTGGAGCTGAATGTTTTAGGCAGCCTTACTAAAAGAGCGTGGAAAGAGGGCATACAAGTTATGATAGAAGGGCCTGGCCATGTGCCCTTAGACCAAATAAAATTTAATGTTGAGATTCAGAAGAAGGAATGTTTTAATGCTCCTTTTTATGTTTTAGGGCCTCTTGTAACTGATATTGCTCCTGGATATGACCATATAACTTCAGCTATTGGAGGGGCATTGGCTGCTTGTTATGGAGCTGATTTTTTATGTTTTGTGACTCCTGCAGAGCATTTAAGATTGCCAAATATTGATGATGTGAGAGAAGGAGTCATTGCTTCCAGGATAGCTGCTCATGCTGCTGATATTGCAAAAGGGATTAAAAATGCCAGGGACTGGGATGACAGGATGAGCAAAGCGAGAGCTGACCTTAACTGGGATGAGATGATAAAGCTAGCGATCAATCCAAAAAAGGCAAAAGAAATGAGAGATGAATGCAGGCCAGATGATCCTGAAGTTTGTTCAATGTGCGGCAAGTTTTGCTCTATGAAGGTTAATAAGGAGCTGAGATGATTAAAAAAGCGTTCCTTGTATTATTTTTAGCTTTGTTATTGCAATCATGTTCTGATAATAAATCAATGGTTTGCTTTTCAGAAAAGTGCATAAATGTAGAAATTGCAGATAGTCCCGAATTGAGAGAAAAAGGCCTGATGTTCAGGGATAAATTAGGCGATAATGAAGGCATGATTTTTGTATTTGATGACGAAGGGGTTTATCCTTTCTGGATGAAAAATACATTAATTCCTTTAGATATTATGTGGGTTGATCAAGAGTTTAAAATAGTACACATTGAGAATGCTGTTCCTTGCACAACTGATAATTGTGAGCTGTACGAGCCAGATGATGCTGCTAAGTATGTTGTTGAAGTTAATGCAGGATTTGCTCAAGAAAATTTTGTGAATGTTGGTGATTTGATTACAATAAAACTATACTAGCATAGCTTAATAAATACTACCAACAGCAAGAGTTATAAATAACTTTGTTTCTGGTTTGTCTTATGGAAAAGGATGTTAGTGGGCTTAATGAGCTAAACAAAAAAAAGTTTTCTTCTCCAGAAGAGTATCATGATTTTCTGATGTTCCACATCCAGAGCCATCTTGTTGAGGTGAGTGATCTAAAGGCAAACAAAGACCCTCATCTTGTTAAGGAGCTGGCTGATTTAACCCTTCTTTCTTACATGCTTGCTATAAATGAAGGCGCTGATAAAAATATCTTTAAAGAGAGGATTAAAAAGATAGAGAGCAAGATAAAAGGCAAAGAGTGATTATTAGTTATCAATAAAAAAATAATTCAATAAATTATTAACCAACTACTATCTCAGGCGAACAATACTTTGTATTGATAATAACAAATAATTTAAAGTAAACCTGATTATTAATGGTAAAAATGAAAATAAAAGATATTGGAGGGGAGTTTGCCCTCATTAGAAGGATAACAAAGAAAGCTAAAGACAAGAGCATAATAAAAGGGATAGGCGATGATGCTGCGGTTATAAAAGCAGGCAATAAGTTATTAGCGGTGACAACAGATACTTTAGTTGAAGGAGATCATTTTTCTTTGAAGTGGTTTACAGCAGAGCAGGTTGGCAAGAAAGCTATTGAGATCAATGCCAGCGATATCGGAGCAATTGGGGGTGTGCCAAAATATGTTTTAGTCTCGTTGGTTTTGCCTAGAGATACAGAGGTTAGCTTTATTGACGGATTGTATAAAGGGATGTGGTCTGTCTGCGATAAGTATAGATGTGAAATAGTTGGAGGGAATATAACCCACGGAGAGCAGCTTGTTATTGATATTGACATGATTGGTGAAGTGAAAGAGCTTTGCTTAAGGAGCTCAGCGAAGCCAGGAGATTTTATTTTGGTGAGCGGTGATTTAGGAAAGAGCGCGGCTGGCTTGAATTTATTCAGAGCTAAAAAAGCAGACAATAGGCATTTTAAGAATGTCATAAATGCTCATATAGGACCAACAGCTAAATTTCACAAAGTAAAAACATTTCTAAAATGTATTAATGCTATGATTGATGTTTCTGATGGCCTTGCTTCAGAAGTTACAAGGATATGCGAGCAGAGCAATTGCGGCGCTGTGATATTCAAAGACAATATTCCTATTGCAGATGAAACAAGAAAGGCAGCTGAGTCAGTTGGAAAAAATGCAGTTGATTATGCTCTATTCGGAGGAGAGGATTTTGAGTTAGTTTATACTGTTTCTGAGAAAAATCTGAATAAGGCCAAAGGGTTTATAGTTGGCGAGATAAGGAAGAAGAAAGGGGTTTATTTGTATTCTAATGGGCGAGAGGAATTAATTAAGAAAAAAGGGTATGATCATTTTATTTTTTCTTAACAACAAACATGCAATGATCCAACTGGAATGGCTCTAGTGTTTTGTAATCTACAATAATTAAATTTTGCTGCTGCTCTAATTGTTTCCTTACTTTCATGAAAATCTCTTTTGGGTGTTTTGTTACGTCTATTGACCTTGCTTTGACTGCCAGCAATGCAAAGCCGCCTTTTTTTAGGAAAAGGTCGATATTTTTAAGAAAAATGATTAACTGGTCTTTCTGCGCAATATCCTGGTAGATGATATCCACCTGGCTAACTCTTCCTATATAAGTTTCTGGCTTATTTGCATCTGCTAAGATTGGAGCAATGTTTTTCCTATCTTCAGATACAAATACTAAATCTCGTACAACTCTTGGAGCAAAGTCAAGAGCAAAAATAAAACCATATTTTCCAATAATGTCTGATACATGGCTAACGGTTGTTCCTGAAGCAGATCCTAAATAAAGAATAATGTCGTCTTTCCTGATTTTTATATCTGAGCATCCTTTTAGGATCAATGCGGCTAATTTAGATTTTCTTGGGTTCCATTCTCTATACTCCACACCATCCTGGATTATCAAGGATTCATCATAGACTGTTTTGCCTGGAGTTAGATTTTTAGTTAATAATCTACGCTTATCCTGGTACACTTCAAATATTCTTGATTGCTGGATCATTTTAGGCTTTTGATTCTATTTTCTATATCCTGCTTCAATTTATCTCCAATGAATTTTCCCTTAAAGTAATCAACTTTAACTGCAATCGATAGTTTATCAGCTATTGTCCTTGCGGTTTTTCCCTGATGCCTGGTTTTGACTTTGCCTATCAAAGGATGCTCATGCAATATTCCATATTTAGGGCAAAGGTTATTCTTATTTTTCATATGCCTGAACAATGCTTTTTCTGCTCCTAAGAGCTGGATTGTGGAAGCTGGAAATCTTGTCAGCCTTTCTAACGAGCCTGCAAATTCTATAAGCTTTGCCCCTAATTGTGAGCCTGTAATCTCCAAGAGATTCGGGCATGTTTTTTTCATTATTGTTTCCAGATAGGTTTCCTGCTTTTGCTTTAGCTCAAATAATGATCTTATTTGTTTTGCCAGAGAGATAATTGGCTCTAAATTATCTTTGCTAAGGTCAGAGCCCATTGAGTCTGTAACATTGATTTCCTTAAGCAGTGTTTTTTTGTCTTTAGAGAGAATAAGATCAGCAAACTTTTCATGGTTTTGGATCGAATTTGAGAATTCAGGATTATAGAGAGAGTACCATTCTCTTAATCTTGTTGACAAAAGGTTGGTTGCTTTGTTAAGCTCTTCGATGTTGGATATTGTCTGGATTATAAGGTTATCAACAGCAACTGACTGCTTTATTGCCTCTTTTGTCAGCTTTAGATTTTTTGCATAGAACTCATTGAAATATTGTTTACTTCTAAAAAATTCAAGGGATTTAGCCAGCTCTGGCTCTTGTAGGCCTTTATGCTTTAATTTTAAGGCATTCTCAAACTTTTGCCTGTTTTTATAATCATCTATTGTCTTAAACAATATTTTGTCAACTAATTTGAAATCCTTATTAAATACGAAAGAGCCGATAATGTTTGTGAATAGGCTATTCATTTCTTATTGTAGGTATTAGGTATATTTTAAAGCTTTTTATTTTAGGGCTCAGTAGAAATCCTATCCTACTCCGCTTACCACAACCCTACACTTTGTATAGGAACGTGGTAAGCTCGCTTGGAAATGCATACATTTCCAACCCCTCACCTTTGCTTTGCAAAGCTGAGACGTCTGGCCATGCCATGTTTGCTCAAACGCAAACAAGGCAGTTGGAAAACCTAATGTTTTCTAACTTCTAGAAAATGCTAATCATTTTCCAGAAAACATGGCACAGACGGCTAGGATTTCTACTGAGCCTGTTATGAAATAAGGGGACGCCCCTTATAATCCCCTCCCGCCTTCGCTACTCGTCAAC
>CAZKBD010000065.1:0-10719 GCA_964550945.1 uncultured Methanosarcinales archaeon | reverse complement strand
AAAACGTCCATAATCCTTGTTCTTGAAGTATCGCTGTCACTCAGTGGAATGAACTCTCAGACCCCCCCTCTGTCCTGCGGACTTATAGTCTCGGCTTTGCCTCGAATTTATAGAACTCAAATTTTACTCTTCGGAATTTTGCTTCGCAAAACCGCCCTTTCGGGCTTTCCTCGTCCTCCCCACTCCGTTTCACTCGTAGGTCGGAGTATTTAACAGCACTGTGCGATGTTAGCCAAAATTGCTGGCTCGGATTCTGTTGTTTAACGTTAATTTTATTAAGCAGAGTATTTAATAGTTATATTTATGGCACAAAAATCATTTTATCTGGACTCCTGCATATGGCTAAACCTTTTCAAGAAAGAAGGGGATTCAAGCAAAGGAGCCCCTTACTGGAAAATAGCAGAAGATTTTATCAATAAAGTTATGTTTTCAGAAGACAAAGAGATAATTTATTCTGGCCTGATTCTCAGAGAGATTCAGTTTAAGCTAGATAACGAAACCCTCTTCAAAGAAAAAACAGAATTCCTAAAAGGAGAATCTAAATTCAGATTTGTTGAAGTTACAAAAGAAGATTATTCAGCTGCAAGAAAATTGGAATCTAAGTCTGAATTTGAGATAAGCTTTTATGACTGCCTTCATGTTTCAATATGTAAAAGGTTAAATCTTGTGCTTGTTACAAGAGATAATGAATTAATGAGTTTTGCAAAGGAATATGTAATTGCAAAGAAACCTGAAGATTTATTTTCCTAGCTTATTAATAGCGCCAAGATTAAATGCCTCTTTTGAGAGTTTCTTTCGAATAGCCCTTATCTCCTTCACAGAATCTCCTGTGTTTGAAATTGAGCCAACTTGCTTTTCAAGTATTAATCTTCTGAGCGCGTCTCTTACAACATCAGACTTATTGGTGTAGAAACCCTTCTCTACTAATCGATCTACTTCTTCTATAATGCCTTGCGGCAACCTAACCTGAGTTACTGCCATTGTCATGGTAATACTGATGTAGTACACATGTACTATATAAATCTTCGCTATTTCTCTGATTTTTGTGCCTTATGAAGTAAACCTGCTTATAAATTACAACTAAAACTTGCCGAGCCAGCAACTCTGCGCTATCGCTTGATAGAAAATTATAAATACTAACATCAACAAGAAACAATTTATGGATTGGAAAAAATTTTTTAAACCAAAACTAATACATTTTATTATTGATATTACCATATTCAGCATAGGATTGATATTATCTCAAGGAGGTGTAACATACTGTCGTTGTGCAGCTAATACAACTTGTTCATGTCCTCAATCTTCATTATTATATATCGGATTAGCACTTTTATTAATCTCTGTAATCTACTTCATAATACTAATAGTAGCTTTTTTATCCAACAAATTCAAAAAATAAAAAATTCTTTCCTTCTGTTTCTTTATTCGTGAACCGCCTGTGTCATACTTCCCTCCCCACACTTTGTATGGGTCGGTTCGGCTAACAGGCGTTTAAAGATTCCAGAAATCGGGTCCCCACTCTAAAGGTCTCCTTCCTATTCTCGCTCTCCCAAATTTTTGATTTTTCAGCTCTGTTCCGCTTCGGCTGCCCACTACGCTAAAATGTCAGAAATTTTCCATCCCGTCTTTGACTGGTGGCAAGCTTTGCTTGCAATCAGCCATGATTTTGAAAAATTTCTGAGCATGCTCGAGAACCACCTGATGTGGCAAATGATAGCACCATTCTACAATTCTGTGAATGGTGGTTCTTGACATAGCCAGAGCCCCGTAATTTCAGTGAAGAACTTGCAGTAATTCATTGGTAGAATATACCTTGACCTTATCTTGCTCTTTCAATTTTTTATCATTTGACCAGATAGCACAATTTAGCTTTAATGCTAAAGCAAAATACTCAACGTCATTTGGATCTGGACTAATTTTTTCTGCCTCAGGAACAAACTTATTTAGTTCGTGGTAAGGCACAAATTCGATCTGAGAGGATACTAAAGATACAAAAACATTAAAATCATATTCAGATAATCCGGACTTTTTAAGAATTTCTTGTTTATGTTTATCCAATTCTCTTAATAATTTATCCACAGAAATTAACTTTATTCTTTCATTGAATATTAAGTCATAGGTCTTGCCTTCAGTAGCTATTAGGGCAGACATCAAGATATTAGCATCAATAACAAGTTCCATTTTAACTAGCTATATTCTCATGTAACGATTTGTTTATTTTTCTTCCTAACTCCAAAGCGTCTTTTTCCGTAAGTTTAGACTTTGCAGATATGGTTTTTAATATCTTTAATTGTGCTACTTTACTTTTTATTGCGGCTCTAGCTACCTCAGACCAGTTTATTTCTCTAGATTCGTCCATATCTCTTTTCAGATCTTCTGGTACTGACAAAGTTATAGTTGGCATTTTAGTATACCTCCATTATTTAATATATTTAATACTGTGTAAATATTTAATCTATATAAACCTTTCGCTTTTTGGAAATTGTGGGGCTCTGAAATCTATAATAAAACGCTTCGTGGACAGCCTACGCTTCACGAGGAAAAATCAAAAACTTCGTTAAATTCCGATGTTATGCTCAATTGCGAGGATGCCTAATTTATTAAAAGGGCAATTTCCTACATTTCATAAGAATCAGATGTTCCAGCAACGTAAGTATGAGTCAAACCATCTTCATTTACAGCAACCATTAATACTGGAATTTTTCCACCTAATTTATCATGATAAATTCTATCAGCTAATTCAATATCTCTTTTAGATAATGCGCCTGTAGAAATAAATCCTATTGTTGGACCATTCCTTTTTTCAAACACTTTAGAATCCCTATAAAAATCAGGATGATTATGTGCCAAAACCACTAATTCAGATTCTGCCTTTAATGAATCCCAATCTTTCAATGGAATTGATTTTTCAATATCTTCTTCATCAACCCCCTCTGTTTTACCAGAAAATGCAAGATATTTTCTATTATGTCCATCTCTCCCAACAAAAACACTTTGAAAAACTTCACCAAATTTTCCGCCATATAATTCTCTTGCTTGTTCACAAAATTCTCCTTCATTTTCAGAACTATTCCTTGAATTTTCAGTCCATGTTTTTCCGTATCTTTTTACTTCTCTAACTCCATGTTCCTGAAGTATCTCAGGATGTCTATCAAGATATTCACTAACTGGAATTTGTTTACCTTCTCCAACATCTCTAAAACTAGCATAATGACTGATAGTCTGTTCTAGATACTGTCCTGTTTCATCTAAACTTCTTTGAAAAGCAGAATCGTCTTTTAGTCTGGTTTTCTGTTGCTGTAACATACTTACATCTATTGAAATATCTGTCTCTCGTAGTCTGTCAGTTAATGAATTAGCCATACAATATATAGTCATAATAACAAGTATTTAAATTTTTCTATTTGTTATCTCTTCATAGTAGTTAATAATGTGGGTAAATTGCCTTAGATATATTAAATTAATTGGGCTTCGCCATTGAAGACGGCATCCTCGCAACTTTTCGGAACGAAATCCGCCAGAACTTTGTAACTGACGGAGATACTAACAGGGAATTTAACGGTTCTCTCCTAAATTTGCTCCTTCCGCTCGGGAATTTCCACTCTGTTCGCTACGACCGCCCAAGAAATCTTTTAATTTACAAAGCCCCAGAAAACCGTTTATTGCTCATCTTTATGATACAAGTCCAAAAAAACTAATTTATCCTGTTCTTTTATATAGACATAAGAAAGCCTATATGGTGCAACATATACCTCTCTTGTTCCTCTTCTCCCATACATCATAGGCTTGCCTACTTCTGGATTTTCTCTTATTTTGCAGAATTGCTTTATCAGCTTTTCTTTCGTAATGTTATCTTTTATCTTGGAGAAAGTCTTCTGAAAGTCAGTATGAAATACAGAAATCACCATTTTTTGGCTTCTTTCAAAAACTCATCAAAATCCATCTCAATAAATTCTCCTTTCTCATACTTTTTGAAAGCTGCTTCTGTCCTCTTCGCGAAAATAAGATCCTCTTCAAGATTCTTGTTTAATTCGCTTGCTTTCTTCATAATTATTTGATGATCTCTTTTAATAAGCAGCAGTTTCTCACCTTCATCAATGTCTGTTCTCATTTCAGCAGGAATAACAACTTGTCCTTTTGAACTCATTTTAGTTATAGCAATATCCATTTGTATCACCTATGTAAGATTAATCTTACCCTATATATAAACATTTCGGAAATTGCGGGGCTCTTAATGATTCTAGTGAAATGGGCTTCGCCATGATACGAAAGTCTTTTTTGAACTTTTCGGAACGAAATTTTTGAGAACTATCTAATTTATTAATACCCTTCGAAAACAATCTCTTTATTGCCTTTAAGCAGGATAGTATTTGTATTTGCCGCTTTTCTTACTTCGCCGACAAGCTGCCCTTCTTTTCCTATAATCTTCAGAATGCTATCAGCATCTTCCTTTTTGCAGATGATAAAGAAGCCCATGCCCATATTAAACCTTTGATACATCTCCTTATCATTTAATCTTGATTCCTGCTGCATCAGATCAAATATTGGCTGAGGTTTTATCGGATTATCAATAAAAAACTCGAATTTTCCCTTATACCTGTTGAAGTTCTTTAGGCCATATCCTGTATTATTAACACCTAAAATGCTATATTTTGATGCAATCTTATTCACAAGCCTGACATAAATCTTTGTAGGCTCTAAAAGAGCTTCTCCAATTGTAGAGCCATTAAAATCATCATTTAAGCTAAATTTTCCTTTGTACCTTTTTTTGAATTCCGGCCTTGTCTCGAAATCACCATTTAATAGATTAAGCCTTAAATCAGTATAGCCGTTGCTATGAGGGCCAGAGCTTTTCAATGCGATTATTTTGTCTCCAACAGAGATTTTTGCGTTGATATCATCCTTTTCAATAAAGCCGATCATTGCCCCTGCAATATCAAAGCCATAGCCTGGCTTTATTGCAGAAATCAGCTCATCAACACTGGCTGTCTCGCCTTTGCCAATATTCATCTTAATTGAGTTTCTTAATATGCCAGAGCTTTCGCATTGCTCTAATCCTTTAACAATTCCTTCCATTATCTCTCCTGTAATGCCTTCCTGCTCTATCTTTTCCTGGACAGCGAAATAATCGATGAACAAGAAAGGGCTGACTTTGCCTAAAGTGGCTAGGTCATTTGCGCTCATTGCAACTAAGTCAATGCCAACTGTGTCAAATTTATGCATAGCTTCTGCCAAAACTAATTTAGTCCCAACACCATCTATTGCGCATGCCATATAGTGTTTTGGGAATACCTCACTTGAGTATAATTCAGCAAACATCCCTTTAGAAATAGGAAGCATATCCTGCTTTAGAGAGGAAGGTATAGCTTTCTTGATAGCATCAACTGCCTTTGCCTCTCTTTTTTGGTAATCTGCATCCATGGCGATTCAAATTCTTTTTGGATATATAAAGTTTTGGTTCTATGCATCTAATTCTTTTTTCCAATAACTGCATATTTCTGCAGTCTTTTTAGATGCAACCCCAATATAGCTCTCTGGCTGTTTTAGGATATCAATCTGCTTTTTTGTGAATCTGTTAATATAATTTTTTATCTCTTTATCCTGGAAAAGCAATTCCCTAAAAGGCTTTTTTGTTTTTTGAGCTTTTAAAGTCAGCTCTCTTACATATTCATGCGCATCAGGATGGTTATGCGCAGCTAACAATATATAAGCAGGCTCTGCTGTTATCATATCCTTATTCATGTCAAAGTTTTTCTTCATATTTAATTTATCAACAACTAACTTGCTCATCACTTTGTTTAGCCTGTCAACAGATAGATAAAATGCTGCCAATATCTCTGGAACAAATCTTGAGCTTGCAGAATTTGTCAGATCCCTTTGATGCTCTGATATCTGGTCTTCATACAAGGTTATCATCCTTGGCATGAATGATTTCCACATTGATTTGACATTCTCAAAATTGATTGGGTTTCTTTTTTGGGGCATTGTTGATGATCCTACTTGTTTTGCTTCAAAAAACTCTCCAACTTCTGCTATCTCTGATCTCTGCAGATGCCTCATATCATCCGATAGATTAGCTAAAACACCAAAAGAGCTGATAATTGAATTGATATAATCAACCATAAATTCAGGCTCTACAACTTGAGTGGATATTGGGCTGGGCTTTATGCCTAATTCTGCCAAAACCTCTTTTTCAAATTCTACAGCGTCATTAAAAAACAATGAGCTTGCGTTATAAGCTCCAACAGCTCCAGCAATCTTTCCTCTTAAATTATTAGAGGTCTTCTTAATTCTTAATATTGAATTTCCAAACCTATCAACATATTGCGCAATAGCAAAGCCAAATGTGATAGGCTCTGCATGCTGGCCATGGGTCCTGCCAATCTGGACAGTGCCTTTTTCCCTTTCTGCTAGATTGATCAGTGTTTTTTCAAAATCAATCAATTTTTGCATTAAAACTTCATCAGTAAAATCCTTAAACCTGGCTGCATCTGCACTGCACATTATGTCATGAGAAGTTGTTGTAAAATGAACATAGGGCTTTGCCTTATCTGAAACTCTTCTTCTTATAGAGTTTGCTAGCGCCCTTATGTTGTGCTTTATCCTGTCTTCTTCCTGGTAAACCTCTTCTGCTGTAACTTTTTTTGCTGCTATCTCAACTTCTTTAGCAATTTCTTTGCTGCAAATCCCTCTTTTAGACAGGGTTGTAGTCAAAGCAATTTCTACCTTAAGCAAGTATCTTATAAACCCTTTTTCAGACAGATAAGGGGATAATTTTTCTCTTACTTTTTCATTCCTTCCATAATACCTGAAATCAAGAGGGCTTATAGAATCAAATAAAGCGATAGTTTCTTCTTTAGCGCCTTCTAGTTGCGATTGGCCGCTGATTAATCTCTCAATGGTTTTTAATAATTCATTATTCTTGTTCAGCTTGATTATTATCTTGTTCTTGTCTTTAGTTTCAGTGATAAAATCGCATTTTTTGAGTAATTTGATAGTGTCATGGACTTTTGCAGGGCTGCAATTCAAGCGCTCAGCAATATCCCTCATGTGCAGATTCTCCCTGCCTAACAATTTAAGAATTTCAATGTTCTTTTTTGTAAATATCTTTGACAAATCCAAATCAATCACCTCTAAAGGCAATAAATGTTCATTATTTATAAACCTTTCTATTATTATAATTAGATATTGTTATTTATTAGCGAACAACAAGAAAGACATAATGATTAGTGAGTTTTATGGGTATCCCCTGGCGCTAGCTTATTTCCTTCAATTAGATTATTTTGGAAAATAAAAGTTAATCCGTGGCTATAATCATTATGACCCGCACCAATTCCGGCTCCACTACTTACTGCAAAGTTATTCCTGACAACGTTGCCATGTATTCTTTCATTTCTATAAACAAAGCCAGCTGGACATACAATATTAATTCCCCCTCCAGCATATGCACCAACATTCTTCTCTATGGTGTTACCTACTATTGTTGGATCTGATTTTTCAAAAACTTCACAAGAAATGCCTCCGCCACAATTACTGCAACCTGAACTACCATAGTTCACTTCATTCCCACTAATGGTATTTCCTTCTATAATTGGGCTACCTCGTGCGACATAAATACCTCCACCATCTGACCCAGCATTATTATTAATAGTGCAACCTGATATTTTAACATTTGACATGTAGCAACAAATTCCGCCGCCCATTTGTCCAGCGTCATTTTGTTCTATAACACAATTTGTAACTGTAGGGCTTGATTTGTAAAAATATAGACCTCCTCCTTGAGAAAAAATACAGTTGCTCCCCCTCAAACTGGTGGTATCTCCTTTATGGATACCCCCTTTATCATTTGATGTAGAATCCGCTGATGGAAACCAAAATCTTCCACTTCCGTAACGTATTACGCAATTATTTAGAACAGAATTATCCGCCCCTTCCCCGTGAAAGCTTATGTTTTTCCAACGGTCGTACCCTGATGATCCCGGGCTAGTATTTCCGGTGAATGTTATTGGTTTTTCTCTAGTGCCGTCAGCTATTAATGTACCAAGGCAGATTATTCCGCCTCCCGCAATATCCTGATGCGGCCTGTTGAATTCAAATATTACCTTAGTTCCAGGTTCAATAGTCAACCTTGACCCATGATCGATAAATATATCATAACCTATGTGGTAAACCCCTTCATCCATAACAACGTGTGTTTTTACATTTTTTAGGATAGTTTCTAGATTTTCAGTTTGCGGATTAACATGCACTACACGTTGTTCTTGTGCAACAGCATCCAGTGATGCAGCTAATGCCTCCACAGCAGAAAGGGCTAAAAATGCTCTCCTAGTAATCCCACCTAATGTATCCATTTCAAAAGGAGAGGGTTCTCGGGGTTTATTTAAACTTTTCTGTCATAGCTACTTAATGATGATAAAAGGAGATTAGTCTATCTCAAGAAATAATATCTAAAATTTTTTTATGCACTATCCCATTTGTCGCGATGAATTCTTTTATATCTGGTTTCCATTCATCTCCCTCAAGATCAGTAACTTTGCCGCCAGCTTCCTGTACAATTAAAAGGCCGGCTGCAATATCCCAGGGGTTTGTTGAAAGCTCTATATATGCTTCTGCTCCGCCTATTGCAACTGAGATGCAGTTGTAAACAGCAGCTCCAAGTATCCTTACCTTAAAGCAACTATCAACAAATTTTCTTAATAGGTTGAATTTATACTCTTTATCCTTATGCAATGAAGCATCAAAAATGACTATAACATCTTTTACCCTGTCTTTTTTTGAAACCTCAATCTTTTTTCCGTTGCAAAACGCCCCTTTGCCTTTCTCTGCAACATACAATTCGTCAACATAAGGGCAATATATGACTCCTGCTTTTACCTCGCCTTTGTAGCTGTAGGCAATAGAAACCCCAAAAAATGGAATCTTGTGGATATAATTATGGGTTCCATCTAAAGGATCAACATACCAAACATGATCTGATCGGTTGATAGAGCCTGCTTCTTCTGAGATGATCTGATGCGCTGGAAAGTTTTTTTTAATTAGGCCAATGATTATTTTTTCGCTTTCCAGATCTGCTTCAGTGACATAATTGTTTGGAGATTTTTCTACAATTTTCTTAACTTTGCCATAATATTTCATTAGTATTTTTCCAGCTTCTTTTGCCGCTTTTATTGAGATTTGTGTATGTTTTTCAGCCATTTTTTTGATGATCTGTAACTCTGCTTAAATATCTTTTCTTATGAACAGATAAATACCTTCTAAAAAAATATTGAACAAATCTATCTTCATCTTTTTGAAGAGCTTTGTAGTAAGACCTTCTTTTCTTATATTCTATTATCACCATAGGATATTTATTGTGCCATAATATGTAATTCATTAATAATCTCCCTATCCTCCCATTTCCATCTCCGAAAGGGTGAATCCTTTCAAATCTGTAGTGGACTCTGGCAGCAGATTCAACAGGATTTCCTTTATGAGAATTCACGAATTTAATTAATTGGGCCATAAGATTTTCAATATCCTGCCAGTCTGAAGCAACATAATCCCCCACCCTTACAAGATAATCCCTAAATTTCCCTGCAATATCCTCTTTAGTCTCTCCAAATATCCTTTGATGCCACTTTAACAATAATTTTTTGGAGAGTTCCTCTTTCTTGTTTAGCATATCTGTGAACACTTTAGCATGGGCTTCTGCTTCTTTAATGTCATTCAATGGCTTTTTAGGCGCACTCTTGTAATGGATGATCTCTCTAGCTTCATCTAAGGTTATTGTGGAACCCTCAATTGCATTGGTGTTATAGGTAAAGGCTATAGCTATCTCTTCTCTCTCTTTATCCTTAACCGTTTCCGGATAGCTGTTCCATTCTTTCTGGAAGTTTTCTTTTATCGCCTTTAGTTTATTATAGAGGTCACCTTTAATCTCTGAGGTTATCTCGCTCTTGATATTTTCAATATCTTTGGGCACATCTTTACCCAGATATTTTTCTTTCGTGATTATCTTATTGCCTTTTCTGTAAGAATGTTGTAGATAGAAGTACTCTGCATTGCCTTTTTTTCTTTTTATTACCCTCATATTGGGATTAGTTACCATTACATATATTTAAATATATCGAAAATCGCATTATATGTAATGGTAATCATTCATTTTCTAATCTCTTAAAGAAATCGTTTACGTATTTTAATCTTTGGCTTGCTAGCTGCTTTGCTGTCTTTGTGAATAAAGCATGAGCAGCATCATTCATCAATGTGTGTTTTGTGGCTAAAAACCCTTCTTTAAATGGTTTCTTGTAGATGGTATAATTGATAAACAGGCTTTTAGTTATGCCATAAGGGCTAAGCTGCTGTATCATGTCAGCATCAAACAACACTTTAGCTTCTATTGTTTTAGGCATTGGCAAGAAAGTTTTTTGTTTTTTTGCTGCTTTACTCTTAAAATATTTTAAAGGCGTTGAATGAGCTAAAACACAATGGCAGACAGCTTCTATGAATTGGTTATCTGCTTTTATCTTTCTGAGATAGTTTTTTGCTATCCAGGCTCCTTCAATATGGTGATAAAGCTCTCTTTTTAGGTTTGTTTTTGCTATGTCGTGGAATAAAACAGCCACATCAACAATTTCCTGGTTTGCTTTCTCTTTTTTGGCAATATATCGGGCAATAGGCCTCGCTCCTTTAGTATGCATCCAATTCAGAATATCCAGCTTTGATTTTACAAATCGCTCAATA
>CAZKBD010000064.1:0-10990 GCA_964550945.1 uncultured Methanosarcinales archaeon | reverse complement strand
AAAAAATATGCTAAGAATACGCATCATTCACTAAGATGACAATGTCTGTTTTTAGGAAAATTTATAAAAGCTTCCCTTTTAACAAGAGAATATGGCAGAGAAAGAGATTTCGCACTGGGCTGATAACATAGCCAAGAAGATTATAAACGAGAAAGGATCCAAGGATTCCTATACAATAGCCGCAGGCATATCACCCAGTGGAACAGTGCATATAGGTAATTTTAGGGAGATAATAACTGTTGATTTGGTGCGTAGAGCTTTAGAAAGTGCAGACAAAAGAGCAAGATTCATTTATAGTTGGGATGATTATGATGTCCTTAGGAAAGTACCAAAGAATATGCCCAACCAGGATTTGTTAAAAAACTATCTTGGAACCCCCATATCAGATGTGCCTGACACCCATGGCTGCCACAAAAGTTATGCAGAACATAATGAGAAAGAAGTAGAGGAAGTATTGCCTATAGTAGGTATCAAACCTGAATTTATTTATCAAAACAAGAGATACAAGACGTGTGAATATGCTAAAGAAATCAAAACAGCTTTAGAAAAAACACCTCAAATTAGGAGTATTTTAAATAAATACAGGAAAGAAAAGTTATCTGATAATTGGCTCCCAATAGTTGTTTATTGTAAAAAATGTAACAAGCAGGTTACTGATGACATAAATTATCTTGGTGATTATAATCTTTCTTACAAATGTGGATGTGGTTATAAAGATACGATCAACTTTGAGAAAGAGGGCATTGTAAAGTTGCGCTGGAGAATCGATTGGAGTATGAGATGGCATTTTGAAAAGGTGGATTTTGAGCCAGGAGGAAAAGAGCATAGCACTCCAGGAGGATCATTGACAACAGCCAGAGAGATAATCAAAGAGGTATATAATGAAGAATCTCCTGTCTACCAGCCATATGACTTCATAATTATAAAAGGGCAGGGTGGCAAGATGTCCAGCTCTTTAGGCAATGTCATCACTTTGAAAGATGCTCTGGACATTTATGAGCCTGAGATGATAAGATACCTGTTTGCAGGCACAAGGCCAAACACAGAATTTTTCATCTCTTTTGACCTGGACACTTTAAAGAATTACGAGGATTTTGACAGGCTGGAAAGGGTTTACTTCAAGGAAGAAGAGGTAAATGAAGAGAAATACACCAAACTAAAAAGGATTTATGAATTAAGCTGTGTAGAGATACCAAAAAAGCTGCCTTACCAGCCAAGTTTCAGGCATTTGACCAATATTGTGCAGATTTTTGAGAATGATCTTGAGCAGATAAAGGAGCATTACAAATTAAAAAATAAGAAAGATATTGAGAAATTAAAAGAGAGATCAATAAGAGCCAAGAACTGGCTAGAGAAGTATGCTACAGATGATTTTAAATTTAAAGTCAACAAAGAAGAAGATGTTAAAAGATTGGAATTAAGCGATAAAGAAAAAGAAGTGATAGAGTCACTAAAAAACAGATTAAAAGAAAAGGATTACAATGAGGAAAATTTATTCCAGGAGTTTTATGCTATCTGCAAAGAAAAGGAGATCGATAATAAAGATTTCTTCAAATTAGCTTATACAGTCCTGATTAGCAAGGAAAAAGGGCCAAAATTAGCGCCTTTTATACTGGCTTTGGGGAAAGAAAGGGTTATCAAGCTATTAGACGGCGTGTAATGTTACTAAAATAACAAAAACTTTTTAAATATTCTCTCTAACCGAACTATAAAATGGCAATTGTGATGAAGTTTGGCGGCAGCTCTGTGAAGGATGATGAGCGAATAAGGAATGTTTGCGATATAATCGAGCTTAATCTAGATAAAAAACCAGTTGTTGTCTGCTCTGCTTGCGGCGGCATAACAGATATGCTTATAGATGCTGCTTCAAAAGCTGCCAAAGGAGATAATTTTGAGGATGTTGTTGAGAATATCAAGAGCAGGCATTTTGGGATCATTGAAAAGCTGAAATTTGATAAAGAGCTGGTTTCAGGGCTATTGTTCGAGTTTGAGGAGACAATAAAAAAGATAAGTGTTGCAAAAGCAGCTGATGTTGTTATTATGGATCTGGTCCAGTCTTTCGGAGAAAGAATCAGCTGCAGGATTGTAGCTGCTGAGTTAAACAACATGGGAATTAAAGCAGAAGCTTTTGATGCATGGGATATTGGCATGATCACAAATAGTGATTTTGGAAAAGCAGAGCCGATTGATGAATCAGAGCTGATGATAAGGCAAAAATTATCTAATTTAAAATTCGTGCCCGTTATAACCGGGTTTATCGGCAAAAACCAGAACGGGATTGTAACAACATTAGGAAGAGGCGGCTCTGATTATACTGCTGCAATAATAGGAGCAGCCCTGAAAGTAGAAGATATACAGATATGGACTGATGTTGACGGAATAATGACTGCAGATCCAAAGGTTGTGAAAGAAGCAAAGACAATTCCCCAAATCAGCTTTGAAGAAAGCTCTGAATTGGCATTTTTTGGGGCTAAAGTGCTGCACCCAAAGACAATCCTGCCTGCAATGAGGAAGAATATCCCTGTTAGTGTCCTAAACACCTATAACCCAAAGGGAAAAGGAACAATAATCCTAAAGGAAATGAGCAAAACAAGCACTGTTGTGAAGGCTATCGCGTGCAAGAAGCACAATCTGCTAGTTAGCATAAACTCCACCAGGATGCTTGGAGCGCATGGCTTTTTAGCAAGAGTGTTTGATATACTGGATGAATACAGGCAAAGTGTAGATATGATATCAACATCTGAGGTTAATGTTTCATTGACTCTTGACAAAGAAGACAATATGGAAAGGATAATGAAAGAGCTAAAAGAGATAGCTGATGTTAACCTTGAAAGGGACAAGGCGATAGTTTCAGTTGTTGGCGCTGGCATGTTCCATGTGCCTGGCATTGCCGGAAGAACATTCACAGCATTAGGAAAAGGCAAGGTTAATATAGAGATGATATCACAAGGAGCTTCTGAGATAAATATCAGCTTTGTTGTTGATGATAAAGATGCGGATGAAGCTGTTAAAGTGCTTCATAAAGAGTTTTTTGGTGTTTAGAATTTTCGTATCTAACATGGGACACTTTTTCGTCTGTATTTTTACAAAAATTTTATATAATTGACAATAAATCCTGAACTTATGAATAATGATATCCCCAGGGATAACTATATTTTTAATGGTGCTAGATCAAAAAAGAGAAGAGAGGCAGCCATAAGACTAGCTAAAACAAGCACAAAAAAAGCGGTTAAAAAATTGATCAGACAAGCTGAAGGAGGCATAATTTTGGGCATACCCAGAAGCAGCTTGACTGGACAGCTAATTGCTATTGAAGCACTTGGAGAAACAGGATCAAAAGGAGCACTTGATTATCTACTAGCAATAAATCTCAGTTATTCTGATTCATATGAGACATCTGTCTTTCGTGGAGACCAAGAATCTCTTGAATCAGTTACCAGATATGTGTTTCCCCATATTGGAGGATCAATTGCTAGATCATTAAATGGAGATAATGAAACCAACAATACAACTTATTCCCATCTTGAGGCAGTATTAGATAAGGCAATAGGCAAGTTAAAGACAAGCAATCCAAAACGGGATTTTGATGGCATTCGAGTAGCGAACAATCATAGGATCTCAATGAATTATGTTAGGGCGTTAGCTACAGGAGTAGTTTCTTCAGCATTAACATTAGCAAGCTTATATTGCTTAAATGATATGTCCACTCCTCCGGATAGTGCATACGGTTTGAGTGCTTTTATGTTTATTGTAGGCTTAGGTGTTGGAGCTGGCAATAGCACACCTTTAATTAGAGGAGAGAGCTGTATAAGGTATCCTAGATAACAATGTGGATAATTAGGTGAGTTCATAATGGGATTGGAAGATAATCTATCTGAGGAGAGTGGGCGGCCAAAGATAATTAGTGATACCACGCTCAAAGAAAGTAGGGCATATGCTTCTGCCACTTTAGATGCGACAATCAACATGAGTTACCGTAGGGGTGTGCCAATAAGAGCCGCTTTGTTAAGACAAGCCACTAATGGGTATTTTAAGCCAAGAAGATTTGAAAGAGAAGGAACAGTTTATGAAATGCTTGGTGTCAGAAAGCTCCAAAAAGCATGTGTAAGTTCGCGCAGAAAAAGACTTGTAAAAACAACCGGATCACCCAAACCGGGATATTATAGTACTGATTTATTATGGGATCGTTCTTTTTGTGGGTTAATAGCATATGAATGTATGACTAGATGTGTTGAAACGATTAGTACTGTATGTGCTGTTGGTTCTTTAATGGGAGTCGCAATGAGCATTTACTTAACTGGCGTTAATTACGAAACTGGTATGGATCATAAAACTATCCTGGGTTTAGCTACGTTAGATTTAGCTTTATTTGTCGCTAACTCTTATGTTTCAATGGCTTACAGGTATTGCCGCGGAAGGATTTACAATACTCTCGAAAATAAGATCGCACATAGGTGGGTTACATTTGAAAAGCATCATGGATCAGGGAATTGAAACTAGATATCTAGGCCAGGCTTGAAAAATGATTTCTGCCTTAATCTTTTATAAGATCTTAAGTAAGCAGTTACGTTCTCATTGATACTGAATCTTTTTAGCTTTGTTTGATTGTATTTTTTGTGATATACCTGGTCCCCATAGTTTAAACAAACAACCTTGTTTGCCAAATTCAACCTCTCCAATATGAGGATGTAATTCTTAAGCACAAATAACATTCTCATGCTATAGGAGACTTTGTACGCTTATTTAAAGAGTATCCATCCTAGTTGTTTACCAAGGCCATTTGATGCATTCTTTGAAGCTGTATAGGGAATAGTCAGCTTTTCCGTTTATAACAAATGTTTTTGCCTTGTTGTTTTTTAGGATTTGTTTTGCTTTTTTTAATGTTGCTCCTGTCCTTGAAACATCATCCACAACAAGTATTTTTTTATTGTTAATCCTTAATTTGTTTTTTATTATTGGTTTTTTGTATAATGGATTGTTATCTTTGCCGCGATACCTGATGTTTATTATTTTTAGAGGTATCTTCAAATGAGCTGAAACTAACCTGCCTGGCTCAACTCCTCCTCTTCCTATTGCAATAATCAAATCAAATTTCTCAAACTTTGTTTTTTTGATCTTGTTTTTTATCTGCTTTAAAGTTAATTTTTTCATAGAATAAGCTACAAATCTTCTATCCTGATCATGACAGTCTTGCCTTTAATCACGTCAAGCTTGTTTATCTCATCAATCGCATTTTTCATGTCTTTTTCCATGGCTTTATGGACAGTCATTATTAATGGAACAACATCCTTGTTTTCCTCTTTTTGCCATACGCCAGAGATGCTGATGTTATTTTTTCCAAGAATATGCGCTATCTTTGCCAATACGCCTGGCTTATTAGCAGCATAATACCTCAGATAATACCTTGATAATGTGTCATCAATCTTTTTTACAGGAATATCATTAAAATAGTTCAGCGGCTCGATAACTACCTTATTCTCTAACCTTCTTGCAATGGATACAACATCTCCAAGTATGACTGTTGCAGTCGGCAGCTGGCCTGCGCCCCTGCCATAAAGCATAACCTCGCTGATATTATCGCCTACAACATAAACAGCATTCAATTCATTGTTGACAGAAGCCAAGCCATGGCTTTTTGGTATCATTGTCGGGTGTACTTTTAGCTCCAGCTTATTATCCACAATTTTAGCCATTGCCAGCAATTTCACAACATAGCCTAGCTCTGAGGCATATTTTATGTCAGTTTTTTCTAATTTTGTTATGCCTTCTGTATAGATTTCATCCTTAATCTTTGAATTGAAAGCTAACGAAGATAAGATTATCAATTTCTGAGCTGTATCCTTTCCTTCAACATCAAAGCTTGGATCAGCCTCTGCAAAACCCAGCTTTTGGGCTTGCTCCAGCGCTTCCTTATAGGACAGGCCTTCATTTAATTTTGTCAGTATGTAGTTGGTTGTTCCGTTAAGTATGCCGTATATAGACTTGAAGTTTTCAGAGACATAGCTTCTTTGCAATGACCTTATTATAGGGATACAGCCGCCAACAGCAGCCTCAAACATTATATTGGCGTTGTTTTCCTTTGCTGCATTAAACAATTCTGGGCCATATTTGGCAATAACTGCTTTGTTAGCTGTTACAACACTTTTTCCATTTTTTAATGCCTTTAGTATAAATGTTCTAGCAGGCTCATAGCCGCCAATAAGCTCTATCACAATGCTGATGTCAGGATCATTAAGCACATCGTCTGCGTTTTTTGTGTAAACCTTTTTATCTAATTTTAGCTTGCTAAATGCCTTTTCGTCACGATCGCAGGCTTTTTTTAGGTTTATCCTAATCCCTGACCTTTTCTCTATAAGGCTGGAGTTCTTTTTTAGAATGCTAACTACTCCAGAGCCGATTGTTCCAAGCCCGATCAATCCAATATTCACTTCCATTTTATGTCCATAATAATTGCGTGGTATATAAAGATTTTCATTATGTTTTCAGAATTTAAGTAATTGATTCTTATACTTCAGTTTGGCTCTTCCTAGTGCTTCTTCAATAGGTACGCAATTGCTTGTGTCCATAAGTAAATCGTGGAGCTTCTTTTCTGCACTCTTGTTTAGTTTTATCTTCTTCATGTAAATAAGCAATATCCAGATATGTCAAAAACCGCCCATTGAAAACAGCTCTGGTTTTCAATGTGCTCAGAACTCTTCGATTTCCGACACATCAGAGAGGGGTAGTATGAATCATCAGCGTCAATCTGCTTTTGATGAATGGGCGGTTTTTGAGCATGCTCAGAAACTTTCCCCATCACAAAGGAGATTGGCTTTAAACCAGTAGTCAAAGACTAGTGGAAAGTTTCTGACATTTGTAAATCTTTTGGTTTTTTGAAACATCAGAAACCGCCACTCGCAATCCCTTTGCTTCAGCTCAAGGTAAGAGGGTGGTTTCTGAGTGTGCTCAAGAACACGCCCCCTACTTTAGTGGGGCGGTTCTTGACAGGCGTAATCCAAAATAGAAAGCTTTTTATGATAGTAAGTTTCAGGTATTTGCGATGGTGGACTTTAGTGAATTAAAAAACAAGCCGATAATAGACTGTGATGGAAAGAAGATAGGGGTAGTTAAGGACCTGGTTTTTATTGACGGAGAGGATTACGCTGAAATAACCCACCTCATATATGCCGGAGAAGACAAATACAAAAAAAAGATCTCATGGAGATTTGTAAAAGAATTAAAGAGAGACAAAGAGATCATAATCGAGCTGAATGATTGCCTTGCTGATTTGAATCCTTCTTTTGTGCATGGAAATGAATTTTTAGTCGGAGATCTGGTTGACAAGCAGATTGTGGACCTTCACGGGCTTAAAGTTGTGAGAGTAAATGACGTTGTTCTTGGGAAGTTGGATGGCAAATTTTGTGTTGTTGCTGTAGGCGTTGGCGCAAAAAGCCTGGCCAGAAGGCTTGGAATAGAGAGATTAACTTCATTTACCCCTAAAATTGAAGAGCACATCATACCATGGCAGTCAGTTGAGCCGTTGCAGGAAGGGCTGCACAATATCCACATAAAATACCAGAAAGACAAGATTGGTGATCTGCATCCCAGCGATATTGCTGATATCATGGAAGACCTCACGCATGAAGAGAGGGTTTTAATCTTTAACTCTCTCGACAAAGAGAAGGCAGCAAAGACATTTGTTGAGGCTGAGCCAAATGTCCAAAGCTCGTTCTTCAAAAACCTCAAAGCCAACAGGATAATGGAAATTTTAGAGACAATATCACCTAACCATGCTGCTGATATATTAAGCCTGATGCCAAAGAAAAAAGCAGACAATCTTCTGATGCTGATCCATCCTGAGTATGCCAAAAAGATCAAAGAAATCCTGAATTATCCAGAAGAATCTGCAGGAGCGATAATGCATACAAAGGTTATCGCAATACCAAAGGATTTTACTGCGCAGCTAACAATCAACTTATTGAGAAAATTGAAGCCGAGCTCTGAAGAAAGCTATCATCTGTATATAATTGATGAGAAAAATCGCTTATCTGGAGTGCTCTCGATAAGGTCGTTGCTTACTGCAGATCCGAAGATAAGTGTTACAAAGATCATGAAAAAACAGGTTGTTAAGGTAAAGATTGATGCAAAAAAAGATGAGATTGCAAATGCTCTGGCCAAATATGGGCTTTATACTTTGCCTGTTGTGGACCAAAATAACATATTAAAAGGAATAGTCAAAGCTGATGATGTGCTCACTGAAATAATGCCAGAATCCTGGAAAAAGAGGATATTCATGGCTAAAGGATATAAGAAATGAGAATCAGCTATAAAAACATCTTGATCTTCTTGGCTGTGGTCGGTCCGGGTATAATCACTGCTAATGTCGATAATGATGCTGGAGGCATAACAACTTATTCTGTTGCAGGAGCCCACTTCGGGTATTCTATGCTATGGGCATTAATCCCAATTACTTTGGCACTAGTGATCATCCAGGAAATGGCGGCAAGGATGGGAGTTGTAACCGGAAAAGGACTTGCAGACCTTATCAGGGAGAATTTTGGCGTTAAGATAACCTTTTTTATAATGGTCGGATTGCTGATAGCTAATATCGCTACAACCATATCAGAATTTGCCGGCATTGCATCAGCTGGGGCAATTTTTGGGATGAACAAATACCTTTTAGTCCCTATATGCGCGATTGCTATCTGGTTCCTTATACTGAAATCCAGCTATAAAAATCTGGAAAAAGTGTTCCTGTTTATGATTTTGTTTTATGTTTCGTATGTTGTTTCTGGATTTATGGCAAAGCCTGACTGGGGTGAGGTTGCAAAGGCAACTTTTCATCCTCAAATAGCATACAGCCCTTTGTATCTTGTTGTGCTGATAGGAGTCATTGGAACTACAATCACGCCATGGATGCAATTCTATCTCCAAAGCTCGATTGCTGAGAAAGGCGTAAAACTGAAGAACTATGCATATTCACGCATAGAGGTCATTTTGGGCAGCCTGATGACTGATATTGTCTCATTTTTCATTATTGTTGCATGCGGAGCTACTTTGTTTATGAATAAGGTATCAATAAACAGCGCATCTGATGCTGCTATGGCTTTGCAGCCTTTATTAGGAAATATGGCTCAATCAATATTTGCAATTGGCTTTTTTGGGGCTGCTTTGTTTGGGGCTTTTATCCTGCCCTTGTCCACTGCTTACTATATCTGCGAGGCATTTGGCTGGGAATCTGGAATAAACCGCAAGTATAAGCATGCAAGAACATTCTATAATATCTTGGCGTTGATACTGATAATATCTGCTTTGGTCATTTTGATTCCCAACATCCCTCTTGTAAAGGTAATGCTTGCATCACAGGTCATTAACGGCATAATACTTCCATTTACATTAATACCTATGATCCTGCTGATCAACAATAAAAAGATAATGGGCGAGTATACAAACCATTGGTCTTATAATATAATTACGTGGGCAATTGTGGTTATTATCATACTTCTGGCTTTATGGGCTGCTTTCGCAGTTTTGTAGCTAAAAGTTTATAAATAAATCTAGACTTAGTTGTTTTTATGCTCATAGCTTCATTTTCAGGGATAAGAGGAATATATGGAAAAGAATTGACAGATGATGTCGCAAGAAAATTCTGCTATTGTTATGGCCAGTTTCTTGGGAAGAATTTGAAAGTGGTTGTTGGGACTGACACAAGAGAGAGCAGCGAGAGATTAAAGCAAGCTGTTTTTGATTCTATTGATGCTGAGTTTGTTGATGTTGGAGTAATGCCCACTCCAGCAGTAGAGTTAGCTGTTCGGGAGTACAAGGCAGATGGCGGGGTTATAATCACTGCCAGCCACAATGAGCCAAGATATAACGGATTCAAATTTCTTGGCAAGGATGGAGCAATTCTAAGGCCTAAGGATATGAATGCCGTTATAAAAAGATTTTTTGAGATCAAAGGATTAAATGGAATAGATTTTTTTGACAGGCATTTGTATAAGGGTAATGACCTAAAAATCAAGAAGATAACCAAGAAACATAAAGATGCTCTTGATATATACTTCCATTTTCTCAATAAACTAGTTAATAAAAACAATTTTTTTAAAAGAAATAATAAAAAACTGAGAGATATAAAAATCCTGATTGACCCTAATGGCGGCGCTGGAATAGTTGCGAAAGGCATTCTCAAGAGATTTGGAATTAATGTTGCTTCTATCAATGATGAGCCTGGAAAATTCGCTCGCTTAATAGAGCCGAATGGCGAATCTCTGTCATATCTTAAAGGGGTTATTGCAGAGAAAAAAGCAGATTTTGGAGCTGGCTTTGACTGTGATGCAGACAGAGTTGAACTTATTTTGCCTGATGGGAGCTTAGTTGATGGAAATTATGCCTTAGCTTTGTGCATTTATGAAGTTTTGAATAAAAAGAATCAGACAATAGTTGTTAATGATGCAACTTCTGGCCTGATAATTGAAATTGCAGATGGGCTGAACGCAAAGGTAATAGAAACAGAGGTTGGAGAGATAAATGTTGTGGATGAAATGTATAAGAAAAAGGCAGCAATTGGCGGAGAAGGCTCTAATGGAGGAGTTATAGTGCCGCCTTCAAAATGCAGGGATGGGATTCTTACATTGTTGCTGATAATTAAACTAATAATTAAAAAAAATAAATCATTAAAAGAGCTGATTGGTTGTTTACCAAAATATTACACCCTCACTGAAAGATTAAAAGATGCTATTTTCAATGATAAAATAAAAGATAAGATAATAAACCATTATAAAAAAGATAATTTCAAAATTAAAAAACAAAAAACAAGCATAAAAGCAGTAAAAGGAGATTCTTTTATCTGGTTCAGGCAATCAAAGACAGAGCATAATATTGTAAGGGTCATTGCGGATTCTAAATCAGAAAAGGAAAGCGAGTTATTATTAAAAAATGGGACAGGATTCTTAAGTTATAGTCAACGCGATAGATAGTTGCTAGATTTTAGCATAAAATTTGTTTTGTCAAT
>CAZKBD010000063.1:0-11027 GCA_964550945.1 uncultured Methanosarcinales archaeon | reverse complement strand
TTTGTCTTCTGTCCATATTCCATCATTAGAGATTGCTAATGCACATGCCAATATTGGAGAATCGCGAATATCGATCTTCTCCATGATCTTTTTTGCTTCACCCATTTTTGAATTAACTTCTTCATCAGATAATACTACAATATTTTCCATAAAATAGCTAAGCAACGCCTCTATCTCGTCCTTTTGCATGCCTGACTTTTGAATAATATAGCCCATATACTTTCCAATCTCCTTAAGAACATAATCTAGGGTATAGAACTCTATGTTTTGAGAGGATATTATTTTCCTGCTCAGACCTTGTTTCAGCAAAGCGGATAATATCATGTTTGAATCTACAATAATCCTCATCATGCAAACCTTTTGAACAGCCCTGCCTTAATCTTGTGGTCAAGTTCTTCAATATCTTTTTCACTGAGCTTGCTTTTTCCTGCCAGCCTGTCCATCAGACTAAGCTTTCTGGCTTGAATCCACATTGCTCTTCTAGCTACTTCACTCCACTTTATTTCAGTGTGCTGTTTTACAATATCATGCAGTTCCGTTGGTATCGATAATGTCATGTTTGGCATATTTTATCACCTATGTGAAGTATGTGGGTACACATATATAAACTTTTGGGTTTTGCGTTCCGTTGCACACAGAGAACTTGCGGCTAATTAGTTAGGTTAACACCTAGAATTAGCCTAATTAAATAGTCTATATTACAGGGCATATTTGGGAGTTTTAGCCCTTTTCAGAGCTTTGTTACCATACATCACCCGTTTGTTGCCTAAAGATCCCCAATGACACCATAACCGCAGAAGTAAATAGCAGCCAACCATTCTTAGTATAATACCGATGGATTATACAATTTTATGTATCAAGGACAAGTTAGTTTAAATTGTATTGATCCACTAATTATTAAGAGTCCTATCAACAACCAAATCCAACTATTATCCTTAAAAAATTGTCTTACTTTTTGTTGAGACAAAAAACCAACTAAAATAGCTAAAGAGATAAGTATATTTATTGCCGATAAACTAACGCATGGTGCTGTCATTTTAACCTCCACTAATCTGTTTAGGATTAGTTTCATTCAAACTTTCTTCAAAAAGCCTACTTGCTAACAATATACCCAGTATCATCAATCGAAACAATTTTATACAAACAAATTCTAACCGTTCTTATGATTGATGCTCTGACTGATTTATTCAAATCGATGACTAAGGCATTGGATGTTCTTTATGTTATTGAGGGCGTTAAAGATGTTTCCAGGATAATGGCTGATGAAAGCCAATTAGATGATTATAAAACTTTTTTCAATAAAAACAACCTATCTTTTGCTGTTTCTGATTTCAAAATAAGCAAAGAGATTGATGAAAACAGATTCTCAAACAAAGGAATAAGATTGCCTATCAATGAAAAAGGCAGCTATTTTGTTTACATCTCAAAATCAAAGGAAAAAGCAGAGCAAGCCAAAAAAGCAGAGGCAGAAAGCAACCATAAGGAGCTAGGTAAGCTGCTGGGCTATCCAGACTGCTGCATCAATTTTTTTGAAAAAAACTTCCCGATAGAATCCAAAAAAAAGAATGATTATGTTCTAGCTAGCTTGAAAAATTCAAAAGGATTTATTTTTCCATTTTACAATAATGTTGCTATAAGGCATCTTGACTTAAGCTTGTTAAGCCATTTTCCCTGCAGCCTCAATTGCGAGGAGTCAATAAAGATAGCAAAAAACAACCTAAAGATTATTGAAAAGCATTCAAAAGATATTTCCCGGATATTTGAAGGGATGTTAAGGAGCGCTGTCTTGTATACAGAAGATGAGGGCATATTTGTGCTGAGAGAGTTTAAATTAGAAAATGATTATTTGTCCTATAATTCCATCATGTCAGAAGCGAACAATGAAACGTATAAAAAATTAAAACAAGCAGAAAAGATAGAGATAATCGATAAAAACACAATAAATATCCATAATGATAAGATGAAAAATATCGGAATTATGGTTTTTCTCTGACATAAACCGCAACAAAAGTAGTTCCAGCATAAAACGAGTCTATTTTCTTTAACCTTGTCGGATGGAAATGCGGGCCATAAACGATTAATTTTCCATTTAGCTCGTTAAGAAGCTTCTGCTCTAAACCTCTTTCCATTGGCTGGTCTGGATAGCAGAATAAAATATCAAATCCCCTAAAATCAACATCATGAAGGTTTTTATGCAGAAATCTTGCATTTTTTATCCCGAACTTATTCTGCATCTCCCTGCTTTTCTCGATAAGTATTGGATCATATTCAACACCAAAACATTTACTGCAGAATGTTGATGCTATTAATGTTACTTTGCCATCTCCGGAGCCTATATCAAGAAAATAGTTGTACTGCCCTAATCTTATTTTCTTAAAAAGCTCGATAATATCGCTTGTCAAAGAAGAGAACCAGAATCCTATAGATGTATCCCTCATAGGCAAAAGGCCGTTATTCATCAAAGATGCATAAAACTGGTCATACTCCTGCTTTATCCTGGCTAGATTCTCCATTTATACTATATTAAATGACAAACTATTTAAATAGATTATTCTTTTTAATTGCAATATGGCAAAAAACAAATCAAGCAACGAAGAGCAGATTGGATTCCATAAAGGGGCCCTGAGCACATTGGCAAAAGAAAGGGAAGAGATGATGAAGATATTGCAGATAGTTGAGCAGCTGATGCAGATGCATGTGAAAGGCCTTAAGGACTTGGGCGTTGATTTGGAGAAGATGGCTGCAGAAGCAAAAAAGAAAAAGCCTATCGAGGATATTGTCAAGAGATAAGATGTCTTATTCTTTCACAGCTTACAGTCATCCTAACATCACCGGAGCCCACAAAACCACATTAGAGTTCACTAAAGATGAGGATATTTCTAAGAACGCTGACTGCATTATTGGCGTAAATGCTGATTTTGATTTGAATAAGCTGATTGAGATAGTAAAAAACAACAAGAAAATAAAGGTAACGATTAAAGCTGGTAGCTTAATCGAAGAGGTCATATGTGAGGCAAACACTGAGTTTTCTGATGAAAAAGAGATTGTAATCAGAAAAACCGAGTTTATTTCTAAAAGGACATTTGGGATAAATGCGGATAAGGCTTCCTGTGATTTAAATAGGAAATTAATAAGGCATATCCAGCAAAAAGACATCGAGATATCAATTAGTATACAAAAAGCATAAATATTCCTAATATTTACCCATATAAAAGAGCGGTCTTTCTTGGTTTAAATGTGTTTAAGTGGTAATGTTTTTACTTTATAGTAATGAAAAGCGAAAGATTTAAAAATGAGGAGTTAGTTGCATAACTGTGAAAGATGGACGATGCAGAAATATCTGATTTAGCAGAGAAGATTATAGCTGAAGGCAAAATTCCCTTAGTTATACAACCAGGCCATAGAAGGAACGAGTATATAGATTCTATTGTCGCTACTCCAAGTTTCCATAAGTTTACAGATCCAATAATTGATACATCAAGAATAGAAAAAACGCCGAAAGGAATAGCAGCAATAACATTTTCAACAGCTTACGCGCTCTTGACTCATAGAAACCAAAGAAGAGTAACTGGAGGGCTGTATTTCAGGCATTGCTATAATGTAATGATGAATGTAGCTGAAGACGGATGGGATGCAGTTACGATTGCTGCTGCTGCTGTTCACGATGCTCCTGAAAGAAGGGGCAAAAACCTTGTAAATGAGGCAATAAGGCTGCCTAGAGGCGATCGGCCTGTTTTGATTTATGATGGCATTCCTAATGGTTTTAAGGATAGATTTTGCAGGAGTATAACAGACCATTTGGCTCAATATGAACAAAGATTAACTGAAGAAGAACTCCAATCATACTATACTTCAGTCTGGGAACTGACTCACGTAAAAGATGTTCATTATTTAGCATATCTTGAGTCTATTAGAAGCGCTGAAGCAAGAGGCATTAAAATGGGAGATAGCGCAGATAATTGCAGGGATACTCGTCCAATAGCTGGATGGTCTGGCAGCACAGATTATAGTGGAGCAATAGCTGTTGCAAACCAGTTCAAGGGTTTTTTCAATATCCACAGCAGCGCTAATCATATGAAAAGATATGCTAATTCCACTAGAGATAAAACAGGAGAAAGCCTATTCAATGGATATGCAAGATTATGCAATACTGTCCGATCTGAATTTGAGAGGCTGGCTAAGGAATTTGCAGCGCACATTAATCCTGAATTGGCTGCTCAAATTGATGGCGAGCTTGAGCGATATGTAGATACTCCACTGATGAGAAAGATGACTTATGAGAGCAGTGAAGACCCTTCCAGTTTTAGGGCAACAATAAAAAGGTATGTAGCTGCCTTGGCAGAAGAACATGATTCTAAGACTCTACCTGAAACGCTATATATGGATTGCAGGATTGGCAGCGCTGCAATTAAAAATCTATACTTGCCTGAAGGCTGTTCTAGATTCAGAGATGTTCCAAGCCATGTAGAGCCGATAAAAGGGCTGACATACAAAGAGATAATAAGAGCGAATGAAATGGAGTTAGTTAGGCTTGCAAGCGAGCTTCCTGAGTAGATTCTTTTATTATTTGTTATTAATTAGTAGTAAAAATAGAAAGATTTATAAATTCTACCAATAAATATAGCTATATGCAGGCAAAACAAAGGGATACCCATAGAAGAATCGCGCGCCTTTTAGGGGGGGTATTTGATCAAGAAGCTGCTCAAGCTATTCTTACAAATATACTTGAAAATCATGGAGAGAATGAGATAGAGAAGCGCTATCATGCACAAATTTTGTATGACCAAAGTGAACATGAGATAGGTGGAACTTTAAGCGAACTTGTTAATGCTGTTAGGATTGCGCTAAATGTACCTGAAGATTGGTTTGCTCGCGAACTAGATGCGCAAACAGCAAGGCTGCATAATATCAGGGGAGTAGCGTTAGGAATCTCAGCAGAGTATATTAAGGAAAATGGGCATCAACCTCGTGCATTCCCTTCTAAAGAATCTCTTGAGTTTGAAGCAATATGCGATCCTTGTACTAGTGGCAGTGGAAGAAAGAAGCAGGTTGCAAGATTGTATGTTCCAGACGGAGTTACGCCAAAAAACGAAGGGCTGAGCTATTCTGATTTTGTATATCCCACATTAACTGAACTTGTAAATGGGCAGATAAGATGCGACAAATGTAATGGAGCTGATATAAGCCTTAAAGAAGATGCAAGAATAATATTCAGGCAAAAAAATATCGGTGAAGAAGCAGTTAGGAGCGTTATGGACAGTGTTCTAACTGATATCTTAGCAAGGTTAGAGCTTATTATACAAGCTAATGGAAGAGATCATGGTTCTTTAAGCCAGATAAAAACAATAGTGGATAACCCCTCTCCTCAGCGACAATTACTAGGTTATCTGGTAAGCCGCTTGAATCAACTGCCGTTTTCTAGATCAACCAGCGACTACAATGTTTTAGAGGACATATTTTCTGGAATCGCTAGGTATAACATCTCTCGATTTAATGAGGCTAGGCTGTTTACCAATAAAAGGATGCCGACAAATGTTTATACAGCAGTAAAGGATGTGGTTTTTCAGTATGCGGATCATTTTACACCTCTGGTGGTAATTAGGTATGGAACAAAGGATTTAGAAAGGCTGTTACAAAAGGTTAGCCAGATTGTGCTTGGAGAAAGAAAAGAAGGTGATTACATTAATGATTTTTATAGGTTTAGGATGGTTGTAATGCCAAGTAACGATGATAAAGAGTGTTATAGGATGTCTGATGTTGCTAGTGATGCTAAAAGAGGCTATGCAGGGGTTGAGTCAATAGAGGTCACAAAACCAGATTATATCATGAATCCTAAAGATACGGGTTACAGGTCTTTGCATCATGTTGTGCATTTTAAGGACGGAAGAAAGGCAAGCCTTCAGATTAGAGATCATCCAATGGACCTTAATGCTGAAAGAGATCCTGCTCAAGCTCATAACGGATTAACAGATGAGATTGAAAGGGCTGTGGGAGAATTGCCTCAGCATTATGTTAGATTATTAGAGCTAGTGCTGGCAAGAAAATAATAATGAAAGACTTATTTGAGGATGTACAAAGGATAAGGAAGTATTATGCAGATCTTGATAGGCAGCTAGCTAGAGATGGAAAGCATATATTTATTACAGGCAGCAAAGATGCTACTGGTGTTTTTTTAGCTAATAGTGTAGATATTTTTGTGGATATAATAACCGCGGGCATTATGCGCCAAAGAAAGACTAGGGAACTTTCAGATTTAGAAGGGCTAAAGATTATGGATGCTGGATGTGGCGATTCAAGATCGCTTGCAATAGGATCCCTGTTTGGCTTTGATTGCTACGGGCTAGATTTAGAAGAGTATCTAATAAGTGTTTCTAGAGATGCTTCTGAAACGCTTTATCAACAAAGGATAATCCCCAGTCAATTCAAGGTTGCACAAGGCAATTATCTTGCTGATCAATCTTATAGGCAATTAGGTATAGATTTTCAGGATGTAGATTACTTTCTTCATAGACTAAACTCTTTGACTGTATTCGACCTTATTGCCAAATTTGCAGAGCAATCAAAGCAAGGAGCCAATTTAGTCCTTATAGGTGGGCCGGGGGTAATAGAGTTTAGAGAAGACGCGCTCCAGAATGGATTGTCTTTTTCAAGAGTATATGTAGCGCGAGAAGAGACCAGAGTTCAGAATTGCTATGTTTTTCTATCTAAGCATTAATCCTTCTAATCTTGTTCACATAATTCCATATTCTTCCATTAGAATATTTACCGCAGCCTAAGAAATCTTTTTTGTATTTTATAATCACGAATCCAGAGTAATCTCCCTCAATCTCAAGGTCTTCTCCTTTCATCCATTTGCTGGCCTGCTCTTCATTCAGCTCAACAACATTCTTTTTGGCATAAGGCCCTATCAGCTGAGATCCTTCTATGCTCAGCCTTATTTGATTGTCTTTCTGCTCGGCAATGTAAAGCCCGACAGAGTTTACCCTTAGTTTCGAGAGGTCTATTTCGCTGATTTGCCTGTTTGTTATGAAAATCTTGTTTTTCTCATTTTTCATAAAAACATAATCCAATTCAACATCACAGCCAAACTGCTTGCTTATTATAGACAGAATTTGCTTGGTTTCCTTTTTGTTAAGAATTTTTAGGTTTTGCATTAACGTTGTGCTCCCTTGGACAGTAGTTGGTAATAATTATTTATTTTTTTTATTATTAGTTTTAATTTTTTATTTTAATTAATTTTATTTCTTATTGATTTTTATTCTTAATGGCTAATAATCAACCATTGATTTAATAATTACGGGTGATTGATTTTATTTTAAAATTATTTCTTCACCTTTTGACTTTAAAATTTTTTATTGATATTAATATTATTTTTTTTTATTATTAACTTAAAATCACTACGTCATCTACAGTCTTAAATTCTTCTTCATTTCAGAGATAGGGATAGACTTTCCCTCTTTTTGTTCCCTCATACTTTGCTTAAATAAGCGATACTCATCATCAGTCATAATAGTATCAGGATCAATTAAATGATTTTTACCTATTATTCTAGTTAACATATTTTAATCAAACTCCCCAGACAGGATTATTCTTTCTTTTTATCTGCGCAACCTCTTTGATGACCGCAATCTCATCCTTGCTTAAATAGCTTTTTAGGTCTTTCATCTTCTTAAAATCCTCTTCAGGTATTGCTGAATAAAGTATGTCTCCTTCATTTATCTGCCTTCCAACAACAACCCCTGGCAGCGAAACAGCCACTTGCTTGTTTCTTTCTGCCTTTTCAACATTCTCCTTATCCATCTGCATTGATTTGGCTGTTGTCAGCTCATTGCCATCCTCTTTCATCAAAGGCATATTTGTTGTCAATGTCCCTGCCAATACATCCACTCCTACAATAGCAGGATTGCTCTGCCTGAAAACATAGCCTTTTAATAGCTGTATCTTGCATGGCCTTATCACATTCTCTAATTTTTCCGCCTCCATGCGCTTTATTTCACTTTTTTGCCATTTTTCATAATCTTCAATCAGGTTGTAGATCACTTCATTGGTGATTATTTTTACTTTGCCTTCCTCTGTTTCATTTGTGACATTAAATCCTAAGATAACTGCAAACAGGTGGTTTCTTTCAAGATTGGCTTCAGCATCTGAGATGTCTTTTTTATTGATATTGCCGACAGAAGCCCTGCTTATTGAGATATTTTTTTCCCTTAGAAGCTTAGACAAAGCTTCCAGGCTTCCCAAAGAATCAGCCTTGATGACAATCCCCTCATTGTCTGTTTCAAGTAAAACCTCTTCAACCTCTTTTTGTATTTCTTCTTTAACATTATCTAGTTCAGATTCTGAGCAAGACCTTAATGGCATCCCCGCAACAACCTCGTCGATATCATGAGCAGATATTTTTACGCCAGTTGCAGCCGCTACACTATTAACTGACTTGAATTTCGCTTTTTTGTCCCTCATCTCTGCCAAAGGCGCTGGCTCAAATAATGTTTTAACCTTAGTTACAATTGGCTTCTCTAGCCCTCCAATAACAATGGTATCCTTGATCTTCAAACTGCCATCATAGATGATCACATCAAGGCATTTTCCAATGCCCTTCTCTTCCTTCACTTCAAGGACAGTTCCTTTTGCAGCTCCTTTAATATTGCACTTCAGGGAATTTTCAAGATATTTCTGGGCTAATCCAGTCAGCACCATAAGCAGCTCAGGGATTCCATCTCCTGTTCTTGCTGATGTTGGCACAATTGCAAGCTGTTTTGTATAATCTTCGATTCTGTCAAATCTTTCGCTCTCAAAGCCAAGCTGGCTAAGCTTGCCAACAATCTCGTAAAGCTTTTTGTCCAATAAAAGCTGCGCATTTTCATTCAGCTGGCTGATATTCTGCAGCAGGAATTTGCCTTTAGACTGCCATCCTGACAGTAAATCAATTTTATTTAACGCTATTATAAACGGAGTCTTGTATTGCTTTAAGATGTCTATCGCTTCCAAGGTTTGGGGCATAAGCCCTTCATTAACGTCAATAACAACAACCGCAATATCAGCCAGGTTACCTCCTCTTTTTCTTAGGTTGGTAAAAGCCGCATGCCCAGGAGTATCAATAGCTAAGATGCCTGGCATTGCAACATCTGTCTTTATTGCGTTCAATAACTCTCCGCATACCCTTTTGATCGTGTCAATAGGTATTATTGAAGCCCCAATTGCCTGGGTTATTTTTCCTGCTTCCCTTTCAACAATAGTGGTGCCCCTAATCTTATCCAATATACTCGATTTCCCATGGTCAACATGGCCTACAAACGTTACTAATATCCTTCTAATCTCTGCCATAGAGCATAAGAACCCTAAATTATTTTTAAAGGTTTTGAAAGTGGTTTGAGGAGTGCTGGCTGATTTTGTTAAAAAACCCACTAGAACCAGTTCAGTTACGATCTCACCAATTTAAACTCAGGCAATAATTTCTTCATCTCAAGTATAAACTCTCTTGCTCTTGTGAGAGAAGTCCTTGCCTTCTTCTCCTGAATGCTTTCAGTCATGTCATATTGAAATCTTGAGCGCTTGTCCATCTCCAGCGAATAAAAAACCATAAGCTCTTCTGACCTGATGGAAGCGATTTCCAAAGCATCTTCTTTTGCATCCTCATACTCTTCCAAAAGCCCTTTCCTGAGCTTGTCTATAACCAAGACAATCAAAGCGTCACTTGTAACTTTATGGACTATTTTATCTCCAGTTTTATATCCCAAGTTAAGCAGAACTGCATTTGCAATATAAAACATCGAATAATAAGAGATGACAACAACCCAAAGATAAGGCCTTAATGCGCTGTTCATGCACTCCTCTGCAAGATTAAGCGACAATTCAGTATTTTTCAGATACGTGGCTCTGGCTGTTTCATTCTTTTCCTTTTTTATAAGTCCATCCTGCAAATATCTGTCAAAATTCTGCTTGGCTTCTTTTTTCTGGTTTGCGTCAATCATTCAAATCAACTCATAATATGGTTCTACACCATATAGAATCACGTTATGTTTTAAAGCTTCCTGTCCAACATTAGAATCTCTCGCATTAATCATCTCAAGAAACTGACTCTCTGAAAATACCAAGGAATGCATGGGTAAAGGCATGGAACGTGCAACTCTATTAACCTCTTTTTCAAAAATATTTTCAAGCCCATCAGGGCATATAAACATTAAGTCGATATCAGAACTCTTGGTCTGCGTTCTTTTTGCATACGAGCCAAACAGCAGCAAAACATAGAGCTTTGATTTTATTCCCCTTTTGAAGCTGCTTAATATGACTGCAAAGTTTTTATCCTTTAAAATCTCTTTTCTGCGCTCGAATTCTGCTTCAAAAATAAGCGGATGAACTAAACCATTAAGCTTAACCCTGCTTGACTGACCAAAAGTCTCAATCTTTACCAAATATGTCTTTTCTAGCCGCTTAATAATAGAATACACATTCTTATAGTCCATTTTCAGGGCTTTGGAGATATTAAGGATATTCAACTCTTCATGTTTATGCTCTATAAGAAACCTGACAATAGTGGATTCCTTAGGTCTCATGTTAATAACACCATAAAATTATGGTAGTATAACCATATATATAAACCTTTCTGTCAAACTAGTCTAATTGTTTTGCCGTTAGCATAGGTCTTGTTTCTGGAGTTCTTAATTGGAAAAGATAAACTGTTTTTAAAGGTTTTGTAAACAAATATCTGTTGATTATTAACTACTTATTGATAGTTAAAAAGGAAAGGTTTATAAAGAAGTAATATTCTCTTAGTCCTATTGTACAATTACCTAAATGCTTGTTAAATGGAACCAAGATATACTTCAAGACTGGAAAGGGTAGACAGATATGCGCACGATACGCATGTTTTGTTAGGTGATGATCTAAGCAAAAAGGATGATTTTGCCAGATTTGCGGGCCACATTCATACTCTAGCGTGGTGCCATCTCCCTTTTAGTGTTACACAAAGTAGCATGCTTAAGTATATCCAAGCTGCATTTGAAAATGAATATGATTTCTTGATATTA